>JBCCOF010000001.1:0-77285 GCA_039025455.1 Pseudomonadota bacterium
GCGACGCCGTTAAAGCTCTTTTGCCCGTGCCAGACCGCGTGATAGCCCAGCTCTTCAAATTCGGAGGCGGGAAAGCCCTCATCCTGGCTCTTGATCTCCTGCAAACAGGCGACCGAGGGGCGCGTTTCGGCAAGCCACTCCTTGAGGCGGGGCAGCCGGGCCTTGATACCGTTGATGTTGTAAGTGGCGATTTTCATGTCGCCCGTCATGGCGAAGGAAAGCGCGCGCGTCTATTGCGACAGGCGATCAAATCCCGAAACTGGAGCCGCAACCGCAGCCCGCAGCGGCATTGGGGTTTTCCACCCGAAACGCCGCGCCGCCGAGCGATTCGACGAAATCGACCACGCTGCCGCCGACCAGATCGAGACTGATCGGATCGACCACCAGCTTCACGCCGTCGGTTTCGCTCACCGAATCGTCGCCCTCGGGCGCTTCGGCCAGATCGAACTTGTATTGAAAGCCCGAGCAACCGCCACCCTCGACCGACAAGCGCAGGATTGCGGGCTTGGTCTGTTTTTGCGCGATGAGTGCTACGCGTTTGGCCGCAGCAGGAGTCAAAGAAAGCGTTTCAGCCATAAATGGTACTTAGGGTTCGCTCGGCGTAGGCACAAGCATGCGAAGGTAATCACACGGTCTGAATGTAGCTGCGCAGTGCTTCGGCTTCGCCCTCAACCTCGTCGATCTTGTTTTTCACCAGATCGCCGATCGAAATAAACGCAACCAGCGCACCATCTTCAACCACAGGGAAATGTCGGAACCGTCTGCGGCTCATCAGGGCCAGCGCATCATCGATCTTGGTGCTCGGTTCGACGGTGATCGCAGGCGAAGTCATGATTTCCTCGACCGGCATCTCGAGACACTTCGCCCCATGATCAGCCAGTCGGTAGATGATATCGCGTTCCGAGATGATTCCGGCAATCTTGCCGTTTCGAAGCACCGGCAATGCACCGATTCGCTTACCTGCCAACATTTGCACTGCTTCTGCCACCGGCGTGGCGCAATCACATGCAATGATGTCGTTTCCCAAGCGGTCCTCGATAATTTTCGCGATCGTCATCCTGTTCAACCTCCATTCCTGGAGCGCAAGGTGCCACTTTTGCGCCAAAAAGGCGAATCAGGGCCGATACGCAGTGCGTCGCAGCGCTAAGCCATTGCAAAGCGGGCGGCTGGAGCGCATTAGCGCGTTCATGGTCAGCAAATCCCCCCTCGATGACCCGGAAAACGCAGCCTATGCATGGGCGCGATTTCGGCAAATCATGAAAGTGCTTTTGGCAATCACGGTTGCGACAGTTGTGTTGGCCACCGCTATTCTGTTTGCTTTTAACGGCATGGTTTCAGTGCATTATTATATTGCAGTGGCCCTTGGCATCAGCTTCACGATGCTGCTTGGGGGTGGCCTGATGGGTCTGGTCTTTATGTCAAATGGCACAGGCCATGATGCTTCAGTCGACAATCGTCTACCAAGCCGCGACGAATTGTGGTCGCGTCCTGACGAAGACGACTAGCGCGCAGCCCGTAGGGCGTCTCCGATTTGAAGTAACTGGCCCGATTTTCGGGGATCAGCTGCGCTTGCCAGCAATACGACTGATTTCGGCCTGAACCATTTCCTCAACCATTCCGGGAAGATTCTTGTCGAGCCATTCGGCAAGCATCGGACGCAGCAATTCGCGGGTCAGCCCTTCAAGCGAGGTCTCGCCAGAGCGAACGATTTGGGGTTTGGCACCGGGCTCCGCCAGCATGGCGAGCGCGGCCAGGTTTTCTTGCATGGCGCCGCGCACATCTTCGCCAATCAAAGGCGCGTCGGTAGCCTCAACTCCATCACGAGCATCATCGGGGGCAATTTCCATCTCCCCCAGATCGAGAATTTCATCATTTTTGTCCGAAGCCGCTGCCATACGCTCGGAAGCAGCACGCTCAGCGGCTTCATCGGCATCAGCCTGCCGGCGTCGGCGGGCCTGATCGGCGTTTTCACGATTATCACGCGCGATCACCTTTTTGATCGATTCAAGAATTTCCTCAACCGATGCTTCGTTATTCTGCGCCATAACCTGCTCTTAGCCCCAAACCGGTCAAAACTGCCCTGAATTAGCGCCACACGATGGTTAATCGTCCGGCTCCAACTGTGGCCCAAATGAGGCATCGGGGGCGGGTATGTCAACGGTTCTGGTTGAATTCGGTTCAGCTTTCGGATCGCGCTGCCAATCCCAGATGTTGTTGCGCACTCGGTCATAATTGGCGACGGGATCGTATAGTGGACCCCCGGTATCGAGATTGAGGTCGCGTGCCTCCGCGCGGCCCATTGCGGCGAGCAGAGTGAATCCGGCGACATAGGAATTTCGCCGAGCGGTCACGAGTTGCGCCCGAGCTTGCAACAATTCCTGCTCTGCATTGAGCACATCGATGATCGTGCGATTGCCAATCGAGTTCTCTGCCCGGACACCTTCAAGCCCGACCTCAGCCGATTCAACCGCCACTATCGAGCTTGCGATCACTGCCTCTGACGCCTGCCAGCTGGCATAGGCTGCGCGGGTTTGTTCGATGACGCTGCGTTCGGTCAGAATAACGTTTTCGAGCGCTTGCGATTCGCGTGCGCCTGCTTGGCGTTGTTGTGCAGCCGGTCGTCCGCCCTGAAACAATGGGATTGTGACCCGGATCCCTGCATTGGCTGTGGTCTCCGACTGAATGAAATTCGCGGCGACGGGGCCGCCAAGCGTGCCGTAAAAGTCGCTGTAATCGCCGTTTGCAAAGAAGCCGACCGTGGGTTTGCGCCCCGCTCCAGCGACTTTGGTGTCAAACCCGGCGGCCTCGGCGCGTTCTTTGGCGGCAATCAAATCGGGATTGTTGTCCAGCGCTGTCACAACAGCCATTCCCACTGTTTCGGGCAGGTTCGGAAGTGGTGGCGGGGCTTCGAGATTTTTCGGCGCCACTCCAACGAGCCTCAGATAGGTTTCGCGCGCGCCGATCAGGTTCGAATGTGCCGTTTGCAGGTCACCTTCAGCAAGTGCAAGGCGCGAGCGTGACTGTGCAACATCGGTGCGGGTCAAATCGCCGATTTCAAACCGGTCACTGGTTGCTTCCAGATTGACGCGCAGAACATCAACCTGATTCGCTGCAAGACCGGCGAGGGCTTCGGTTCGAAGGACATCCATGTAGGCCGCGACCGTTTGGCTGAAGATAGCGCTTTCGGTTGCGCGAAGATCGGCGCGGCCCGCGTTCACGCGCTCTTCAGCGGCGCGAATTCCGTTCTTAACCGCTCCGCCGGAATAGATCGGCACTTGGACCAAGGCGTTAACGCCAAGGTTGCGCACCGGGGCGGTAAACGAGTTTGCCGACTGGCGGACAAATTCGATGTGAGTCGCAGTTAAAGTCGCCGAAGGCAATGCAGCCGCTCGGTTGATAGGCACTTCCTCATCTGCCGCACGTTGACCTGCCCGCGCCCCTTCGAGGGTCGGGTTGGTGTTGTACGCCGAGGCCAATGCTTCGCGCAGGGTATCGGCATGCGCCGTTGTGCTTAAAGCGACGAGCGCGCAACCGCTCGCCAGAGCAATCGAGCGGAGAGTGCGGCGGTAGCTCACGGGAAAGTCCAACCTGTTGGTTTGTCGAATTCGTGCAGAACCGGGATCCCGATGTCTTCGACGGGTTGCAGCAGCACCCGCCCCGCAACCTTTCGAGCAGAGGCGAGCCGAGTGACATCGCGCAAGAGCAGACCAGAAACGATCCGACCGTCCACTGCGAGACAATTGGCTAAAGCGTCGGGAAGAGCCTCGATGGCTCCATCCACCACAATCAGCGAGAATTCACCTTCGGGCGCGCCCGACGCAGCCTCCGCCGCATCAATGGTGTCTGTCGAAGCCACCAAAGGCCGAAGCAATTCGGTCAAATAGCCGGTGCCTCCTTCCACAACCAAAACGCGGTCATCGGGCATCGGCGCTGCTTCGATCAGCAGTTTTCCATAAAACAGCGGCGATGCCAGCGCGCCGCCCTCTTCTAAATCAATCGAGCGATCAATATAGGCGAGCGAGGCCTTGTTTTCAGGAAGGAAATCCTCGCGCGGAACCGCCATCATGCGGCTCAGAACAAACTCTTCATTCACGCCGCTGGTGCGCAGCTGGCTATTGATCATCGCCCTACGCGCGGCGTGGGTATCGGAAGGTTCGTTGAGAGTGGCAGCCATGTTGCTCATAGTATCTCCGAAGGACTGTATTACTTTGGCAATACAGCGCGTCAACCCTTCCTAGCTATCGCGCGCGCCAGTTCCAAGGCATTTGATATCGTAGGCTTTGACCTGCCCGCTCCGCAGTGCTTAGGGGAGCGCGCAATCGACCGGGATAAGGAATAGTTCGATGAGTGACGTGAACGGCGCCCCGCGCAGTGGGGCCATGCGCAACGATGGGCAGATATTCGGAGCGACAGGCGATGTCCGGATCGAGACCGACTCGCTGGGCGAGGTCGCGGTACCTGTCGATGCGCATTGGGGCGCGCAAACGCAGCGCAGCCTTGCGAACTTCGCGATTGGCACTGAGACGATGCCTGCCCCGTTGGTCAAGGCTCTGGGCATTCAGAAGCAGTCTGCGGCCAAGGCCAATGTGGAACTGGGTGTCATGCCGGGAGAGCTGGGCGATGCGATCGTCGCGGCGGCGGGCGAAGTGATCGACGCGACTCTGGCCTCGCAATTCCCGCTCAGCGTGTGGCAGACCGGTTCTGGCACGCAGTCGAACATGAACGCCAACGAAGTGATCGCCAGCCGCGCGAACCAGATTCTGACCGGTCAACATGGCGGCAAAGACCCCGTTCACCCAAACGACCATTGCAATATGGGCCAAAGCTCGAACGACACTTTTCCCACCGCGATGCACATTGCGGCGGCGTGCGAGACAATCGAGCAGCTGATCCCGGCGCTTTCGACGCTGCACGGCGCGCTGGATGCCAAGGCGCAGGCTTTCGCCGATATCGTCAAGATCGGTCGCACCCATTTGCAGGACGCAACGCCGCTGACACTCGGGCAGGAGTTTTCGGGCTATGCCAAGCAGGTCGAATATTCGATTGCGCGGCTGGAAAACGCTTTGCCGCGCGTGCTTGAACTGGCGCAGGGCGGAACCGCTGTGGGCACGGGGATCAACTCCAAAGCTGGATTTGCCGAGAAGTTTGCCGCGCATGTTGCCGAGGCGACCGGGCATGATTTCGTGACCGCTGCGAACAAATTTGAAGCGCTCGCCGCGCATGATGCGCTGGTCGAGCTGTCGGGCGCGCTCAACTCAACCGCGGTCAGCCTAATGAAGATCGCCAATGATATCCGCCTGCTCGGCTCCGGCCCGCGAAGTGGCTTGGGCGAAATTGCGCTGCCCGCCAACGAGCCTGGCTCTTCGATCATGCCAGGCAAGGTCAATCCGACGCAGTGCGAGGCTTTGACCATGGTGTGCGCGCAGGTTATCGGCAATCACACCACCGTCAGCGTCGCGGGCACGCACGGGCATCTTGAGCTTAACGTATTCAAGCCGGTGATGATCTATGGCGTGCTACAATCGATCCGCTTGCTGAGCGACAGCGCGCGCAGCTTTACCGACAATTGCGTGACCGGGATCACCGCGAACACCGACCGCATCGACAAGCTGATGAATGAAAGCCTGATGCTGGTCACCGCGCTCAACCCGCATATCGGCTATGACAATGCGGCGAAGATTGCGAAGAAAGCCCACGCCGATGGCACCACGCTGAAAGAGGCGGGGCTAGAGCTGGGCTTGCTGACCGAAGAGCAGTTTGCCGAGTGGATTGTGCCCGCTGACATGATCAAACCGCGCGATTAGCGCCAATGTCGGGTCGGCTTTTCGACCAAAGTGCGATCAGAGCCGATCATCCACCATGCGCGGCTTTGCGTGGACGCCACGCAGCGCTTACCTAACGGCTCGACCATGACAGAGGCACAACCCACCCAATCGCAGCCCAGCGTACCGCTGCGCGTAATCGTCATCTCGGCGGTTGCCATTTGGTCTGTCTATTTCGCGCTGGTCACGGTGCGCGGTCTTGTCGTCGGGATGGATTTCGATTTCGATTTGCTTTGGCGTCGGGGCACGGTGTGTCTCACCGGCATTTTTGCCACCATCGTGTTGTGGCTCATCATGCGGCTTTTCGAGGCAAAGGCACGCTGGATCATGATGGCGGTTGCGCTGGTCGTCGCGATGCCGGGCGCGGTTCTGGTGGCGCAGGTCAACCAAATGCTGTTCATGCCCATTGTTGAGAGGATGGAGAAGGAGTTCGCCGAAGAGGCGGGTTTCACCATTCGCCGCGACGAATCGGGAAATCTGCTGGCCGAGATCGAGCAACCGCGCGACTGGGTGCAAGATGAAAGCGCTCAGGGTGATCCCGACAATCCGCGCGTGCTCACCTTCAAATTGCAGGACGGGAAAGACAAAGCGGGCAAATGGGCGGCGCTGATCGATGCGGCGTTGAGCCGGTATTACATCCTGTTGACCTGGGCGGCGCTCTATATCGCGATGCTGGCAATTGCCCAGACCCGCGCGGCTGAGCGGCGCGAGCAGCAATTCCGCTCCGTGGCCAAGGCCGCCGAGATTCGCAGTCTGCGCTATCAGGTCAACCCGCATTTCCTGTTCAACACGCTCAATTCGCTGTCCGCGCTGGTGATGACCGGCAAGGGCGACCGCGCCGAGCGGATGATTCAGACGATCAGTCGCTTCTATCGCCACAGCCTTGCCGATGAACCTACCGTCGATGTGCGGCTGCGCGACGAGTTTGATTTGCAGCGGCTCTATCTCGATATTGAAGCGGTCCGCTTTCCTGACCGGCTCACCTGCCTCTTTGACTTGCCCGAAGACCTTGCCGATGCCCGGGTGCCGGGCATGATCCTTCAACCGCTGGTCGAAAATTCGGTCAAATATGCCGTCTCGCGGGTCAATCGCGAGATCACGATCAAAGTGGTCGCGCGCGAGGAATTTGACCGGCTGGTGGTGACTGTGAGTGATGACGGGCCCGGTGTGCCCGAAGGCGCGCCCCATGGCTTCGGAATTGGCTTGGCCAATGTGCGCGACCGGCTGGAAGCGCGCTTTGGGCCGGATATCGGATTTTCTTCTGCGCCTATCGAGGGAGGCTACAGCACCGAGATGCGTATCCCACTGACCCGTCATGGCTGACACTGAAACATCCGAAACCGCGCTGCGCACGCTGATCGTCGATGACGAACCGCTCGCGGTCGAACGCATTCAAGTGATTTGCGCCGAATTGCCCGCGATCCGCGTGGTTGGTACCGCCAGCGATGGCGCGGCGGCTTTGCGGCTGGCCGAAAAACTCACGCCCGACCTTGTTTTGCTCGACATGACCATGCCCGAGCTCGACGGATTGGGCGTGGCGCGCTCGTTCTCCGAGCAGGATAGTCCGCCCGCCGTGATCTTCGTCACCGCCCATGATCATTTCGCAGTCGAGGCCTTTGACCTCGAAGCGATTGACTACGTGCTCAAGCCCGTGGCCGCCGACCGTTTAGAGCGCGCCATCGAGCGCGCTTTGGCGCGGCGGGGCGAGAGCAAGGAAAAAGGCAGCGAGTGGCTCGACGAATTGTGGGTGCCGCATCGCTCCGAATTGCTGCGGATCGCCATATCCGAAGTGCATCGCATCGATGCCGAGCGCGATTATGTGCGGCTGCATGTCGGCGATCCGGCGGAAGGGCGCTCTTACCTACTGCTTCAGACAATCGCAGGTCTGGAAAAGCGGCTCGATCCCGATGCCTTTATCCGCATTCACCGTTCAACCATCCTGCGCCGCGACAATATTCACGGGCTTAGGCATGATGGCCTTGGCGTATGGTCGGCGGAGTTGATGAACGGCGACGCGCTGCGGATTGGCCGCACCTATCTTTCCAAAGTGAAAGCGATGGCTGGGCGCTAACCCAAGCGCCTGTGATGGTTGGCAAGCGAGCCCGCCGCCCTGCGTACTGTCTCATACAAAAACGGCCCGAGCTCGGGGACTATGCGAGCGCGGGCCGTTGGGAATGCGTCAGGGGGACGCATGCCGGATTTTGAGATTCGGTATCAGCCGCCGCGTTGGCGCTGTTCAAGCGTAGCCGCGACCTGACGTTTCGCGCTTACGCGGGCTTTGTTGTAGCAATCGCGCTTCGCAAGGGTTTGCAGGCGGCTTCCGGTCGGGGTCCGGTTCAACTGACAGATTTCGCGAGCGGCGCGATCGATGCGCTTGTCGAGCATTTTTTGCCCTTCAGCGGTTCCCAGATCGAGGCCGGCTACGCTGACTTCGGCTGTCGGTGCAGTGGTCGCCATTGCGGGGGCAGAAATGGCAAGACCGACTGCGGCAGTTGCGAGGGTAAGTGTCTTCATCGGTATTCTCCTCCAAGTACAGATCGCTTGTTCGAGCGGGGGGTTCGAACCGGGGATGAGAAGCGATCTGTCGAAACAAGAATTAGGCGAAGGCCCGGTTCTGATCACGCGCGGTTCGATTTCTGGCCGATAATCGTCGATTGAAGCGCAGCGCGAATGACCGATGCGTTATTCGTGCCGACAAATGGATGTTTCCACTCGACCGGCGTTTACGCCATAGTGTCACGCATGGTTCTGGCGCTCATCATCACCTTCCTGCTCGGGATCGGCAATTTTGCCCTGCACCGCGCGGTGCTCGAAAGCGGCCACCCGATGATGGGTCAGGTGCCCGGCTTTGTGCAGCTTTTGGGCGGGCGTCTGACTTTGGTGGCGGAGTTTTTGATCCTGCTCGCGGTGCTTTTGCTGGCGGCGGGAGGTTGGACCGAGCTGGCATGGGCCTATCTTGCCTATACCTTGCTCAACGCTTTGGCCGCGTGGCTGATCTTGAGCGGACGGATTTGAGAAGGATGCGATGACCACGCGATGACAACTAGGTTGTTTCATATCAGCGATGTGCATTTCGGCGTTGAAGACCGCGAAGCCTTGGCCGTGGTTGCCGATGCTGTGGCCCGTGAGAAACCGGATGCAGTTGTGTGCACTGGTGATGTGACCCAACGCGCAACGCATCGCCAGTATGCGGCGGCGGCCGAGTGGTTTTCGGCGCTAGAAGCACCGGTTTGGATTGATCCTGGCAATCACGACATGCCGTATCGCAACCTGTTCGAGCGTTTCACCGATCCCTATCGCCGCTATCGCAAACTGGCAGGCAAAGTAGCTGGCAGCTTTGAAAGCGATGACCTCGTGCTGGTGCCGCTCAAATCGACTGTGCGTGCGCAAGGGCGATTCCCATGGTCGGATGGTGTGGTGACGCGCAAGGCGTTGGAGAGAACGCTTTCGCGACTGGATCAGCTAAAGGGTGACCCGCGTGTGATTGTCGTGACGGCACATCATCCGCTGCTCGGGCCGGAGGATAGCGGACCCAATCCCACAATCGGCGGGAATCGCGCTTTTGCCGAACTTGTGGCGGCGGGCGCTGATGCGTTCTTGTCAGGGCATATCCATCAGCCGTTCGATATGCAGCGCGAGCGCAATGGCCAAAGCGCCCGGATGATCGGAGCGGGCACGCTTTCCACCCGGCTTCGCCATGGCGAACCGCCCTCCTATCAGGTGATCACCATTGAAAGGGGCGGTAAGATCGACACAGAGCTGCGCCGCGTTGGCGCGCTGGTCAGGCAAACATCCCAAGCGGGCTCTTAACCCTTTCTATAACATAGCCGGTAACGAATTGCTGGTGATCCTGAACCGGCGTTCGTCATGGTCAGTGCCGAACAAAACAAGCCGCCGGAAAGGAGTGCCGTACATGGAAGTGCTGAAAGCCTTGGTTTTTGGAGCCATCCTGTCCGCATGCGTCGCTTTGGTGATCGGAACACAAGGGTCGAGCGGCGGACCGCTTGGTGTGCGATCAATCGAACTGCTTGATTTCAGGATGTACTGGTCATGGTCGCTGTTTCTCGCGGGCAGCGGGTTTTCGTGGGCCTTGTTGTTGTTGCAACGCTGAGTCGAGCAGCGCGGGCGCTTCGCAAAGGCGCAAACGAAAAGGGCGGTTTCCTCGCGGAGCCGCCCTTCTTGCGAATTGGTACTGCTTGAAGCTGCTAACGCTTCGAGAACTGGAAGCTGCGACGTGCTTTCGCGCGGCCATACTTCTTGCGTTCGACCACACGGCTGTCGCGGGTAAGGAACCCGGCCGATTTCACGGTCGCGCGCAGCTCTGGCTCATACTTGGTGAGCGCCTGACTGATACCATGCTTCACCGCGCCGGCCTGACCCGACAGGCCACCGCCTTTGACGGTTGCTACGACATCGTACTGACCCTGGCGATCGGTGATCGAGAACGGCTGATCGATGATCAGACGCAGGGTCGGACGCGCGAAATAGACTTCTTGATCGCGACCATTGATCGTGACCTTGCCCTTGCCAGGCTTGATCCAGACGCGGGCGGTCGCGTCCTTGCGGCGGCCAGTGGCATAGGCGCGGCCTTGCGCGTCAAGCTCCTGTTCGCGCAGTGGCACTGTCGGCGCAGCGGCGATGGTTTCGGCGATTTCAGCCGCATCACCGGCTGGTGCGTCGCCTGCAATGTCTTTCAGATCAGCGAGATCGGAGACGGTTTCATTGGGTTTGGTATCGGCCATTATGCGGTGACCTTGTTCTTGCGGTTCATGGAGGCAACGTCGAGAACTTGCGGGTTCTGCCCGTCATGCGGGTGCTCGGTGCCGTTATAAAGGTGCAGCGCGCGCATCTGGTCGCGGCCCAGCGGACCACGCGGGATCATGCGGAATACCGCTTTCTCAATCACACGCTCGGGGAAACGGCCTTCGAGGATCTTCTCGGGGGTGGTTTCCTTGATGCCGCCGGGGTGGCCGGTGTGCTTGTAATAGATCTTCTTCGACGCCTTGTTGCTGGTGAATTTCACCTTGTCGGCGTTGATGATGATCACGTGATCGCCGCAATCGACGTGCGGGGTGTAGCTCGGCTTGTGCTTGCCGCGCAGGAGGTTGGCGACGATCGATGCGAGGCGACCGACCACAAGTCCGTCGGCATCGATGATGTGCCATTTCTTTTCGACCTCGGCCGGTTTGATCGACCGGGTCTGTTTGCTGAGCGCCTTCATGGCTGTTTCCTTGACCCAAATTGGCTGAATGAAATGCGGATAGGCTCTTGGGCTTGCCCGCGAATCGCGAATAAAGACTGATGTCCCTTCCGCTGAAGTGCGGCGCAAATGTGCTTAGAGAGGCTTTAAGTCAAGCAAAACCGCGCCTTTCGCGAGAGGTAAAATAATACCTCTAACCATCACACCCACTATCAAGTCTTAGGCCGGGACCATTGACCAGACCTCGCGCGACCGCCGCTCGCTTGTGCCGATGCGAGTGATGACCTTGCGCTCGGACCGTTCCAGCCAATTGGCGCCCGATGCGGTGCTCGCCTGATGGGTCACCTCGAATTCCCCTTCCAACCCGCCGGGCAAGCTGACCTTGCGGAACGTCAGCAAGGGCTCTGTCTCTGGAAAGAACAGGTCCTTTGGCATTTCGTCGAGCAGTTTCACCCCGGATTGCTGCAATTGTCCGAGATATTTCGTCAATTCTGCCCTCGTATCGGTGGGTATGGGGCGCTTGGCAATGATAGCCTGCGCTTCCTGAGCCGCGCGTTCGATGTCGGTGATCTGAATATAGCGCCCGGCTGCCACCAACAAACCCGCGTCTGACAGCAGCAATGGGAACATGCCGTCCGTTGAACGCGATTCTTCTATCTGTGCGAGGCTGGCAAGATTGGCTGGCGCATCGACTTTGGCCGAGACTTGAGAGCCGGTGATCGCGATACCTTGTCCCTGACGCGTGAACTGGATCGCCCATCTGCGCTCAACAGAGAGCATTGCGCCTCCGCTTAATCCCCGCTCGATTAGCCGGGTGAGCAGCATCGGTCCCGTGGGCAATGCAAGAGCGCGCGCCGCAAAGGCGGGTCCGGCAACCAAACCCAAAGTCAGGCCCAGTGCCCCGCTGAGCGCACCGCGCCGCGATAGACCCGTCATGATTGGCCTCCGGCGCCGATTGCTCCGAGCCACTCCAGGGTCGCCGAATGCGCCGCGTCGCAGCGCCATGCTGTGATCGCAGGGGTGTCATAGGGGTGCAATTCGCCCAAACGCTCGACCATCCGATCCATGATCGCGTCGTTGGTCTTGAACAAAACGGCCACTTCGATCCCTTCGCCGCGCTCCTCATCCCATGCAAATAGCGCCTCGATTTCGCCAAGGATATTGGCGCATCCGATCAATTGTTCGTCCAAAAGTGCATTAGCAGTCTCCCGCGCCGAATTTCGGTCAGGAAAGGGGCACCAGGCCAGCGCGGCGGCGATTTCGGTCATAGGTGGCCCATAGAGTCGCTAGACCGCTATGCAGTCAAGCCTTGGCCGGGCGCCGGGCAACGCCATCGGCGTGCATCGCCCACGCCACGCTCATAACCAGCAACGCACCGGTAAGTTGGTGCGCTACCGCGACCCACAGAGAAACCTGGGTCAAAACAGTCGCAATGCCAAGCAGCACCATAAAGCCAAACGCACTGTGCACGGCGACTGAAGCGCGGCGCTCGGGCCCACGCACGCGGCGCGCAAGCAGCACCAGCGCGATCACCGCCACCCAAGCCCACCAGCGATGCAGGAAGTGCAGCAGGAATGGATTGTGCGTTAGCGTCCACCAAAACCCGCCCGACCAGTCGACTTCAGGGATCAGCCGCCCGTTCATAAGCGGCCAGTCATAGGCGGCGTGACCTGCGTTAAGCCCCGCGACCCACGCGCCAAGCAGAAGCTGAACAAACAGGATCAGCGCGGTCGCGAATGAGAACAGCGTCAGCGGTGCGGGTCGGGTTGCCGGATCGCGCGCCAGTCTCCTGAGATCAAGCGCAGTCCAGATCAGGCCGCCAAGCGTGAAAAGTGCCGTCAACAAATGCACTGACAGCCAGAAGTGGCTGACATCGGTCATCTGTCCCGAAAGCCCGCTGCGCACCATCAGCCAGCCGAAAGTGCCCTGTAACGCTCCCAGTCCGAGCAGTGCGATCAGACGCGGTTTGTAGCCGGCTGGGATCGCATCCTTTATCCAGAACCATGCGAGCGGAAGCGCATAGGCCATGCCGATCAGCCGCCCGATCGCGCGATGGAACCACTCCCAAAAATAGATGAACTTGAATTCATCAAGGGTCATCCCGCCGGCGCTAGCTTCGAAGCGGTATTCGGGGGTCGCGCGATATTCGGCGAACTCGGCCTGCCATGCCGCCTCACTGAGCGGCGGGAGGATGCCCGTCACGGGTTGCCATTGAGTGATCGACAGGCCGCTTTCGGTTAAGCGCGTGATCCCGCCGACAACAACAATTACAACGATCATAAAGGCGACCACTTCGAGCCACCGAACCAGCGCCATGGGGCGCGCGGCGGTGTCGTCTTGCGCGTTCAGAACGCCGGTCGGGTGTGCGGTTGTGGCCATAGCGAGGCATAATTGTGCCGCGCGGGCTGCACATGCAAGCCCGATTGCCGCAATTCGCGATGCAGTTCCCGCAAGAAGGGCCTGCACAATGCCCGCCATACTTGCGCAATGTGATACTGTTACATAAATGGTCGGGCATGTCGCAGGCCCCATTCTCGATTCGACGGACGCTTGACCGTTACGGCATTTTGCTGGCCGGAATGTGCGCTGCGCATTGCATTGCGACCATCGTGGTTGTCTCAGTTGCGGGTGTTGGCAGTCATTTCCTCCTTGCGCCGGAGATCCACGAGATTGGACTTGCCATTGCTTTTGCCTTTGCGGCACTCGCAATCGGATGGGGCGCTTTGACCCACCGCAATATGGGTCCAACCTTGCTGGCCATTGCTGGGCTGGGCTTGATGGGGCTCGCGCTGATGATCGGCCACGGCACGGCGGAAGTCATGCTGACAATCTCGGGTGTTGCACTGGTCGCAGCCGGTCATGTGATGAACCTGCGTCTTCCCGCCCGAATCTAAGCGCGCAAAGTCGTATCTGCACCATTCTTCTGGTTGCGTGAGGCGTTCAGCCGCCTATTTCTTGGCGGATGAGCGACATCAAAAATATCACCCTGAATGGCGAGACACGCCACAGTTGCGCCGCAACCATCGCGGAACTTGCGCGCGAGCTGGAACTGGACCCCACGAAAGTTGCGGTAGAGCGCAATGGCGTGATTGTCCCGCGCTCAACTCTGGGCGAAGCGGTGCTTGCCGAGGGCGATGTGCTGGAGATCGTGCACTTTGTCGGCGGTGGTGACCATCAAAAGCCTGCGGCTGACACTTGGACCGTTGCGGGTCGGACGTTCACGTCGCGCCTGATCGTCGGCACCGGCAAATACAAGGATTTCGAACAGAACGCCGCCGCACTCGAAGCGAGCGGGGCGGAGATCGTCACCGTCGCCGTGCGCCGCGTCAACGTAAGCGACCCCAAAGCGCCGATGCTGACCGATTATATCGACCCCAAGAAAGTCACCTATCTCCCCAACACCGCCGGATGCTTCACCGGCGAGGACGCGGTGCGCACCTTGCGGCTGGCGCGCGAGGCGGGTGGCTGGGATCTCGTCAAACTCGAGGTTTTGGGCGAAGCGCGCACGCTTTATCCCGATATGCGCGAGACGCTCGCCGCGACCGAGACCCTGGCCAAGGAGGGCTTCCTCCCGATGGTCTATTGCGTCGATGATCCGATTGCCGCGAAGCAGCTCGAAGATGCGGGTGCGGTCGCGATCATGCCGCTGGGAGCGCCGATTGGCTCGGGGCTGGGCATTCAGAATCAGGTGACCATCCGCTTGATTGTCGAAGGCGCCAATGTCCCCGTTCTGGTCGATGCCGGTGTCGGCACCGCTTCAGACGCGGCGGTAGGGATGGAGCTGGGCTGTGACGGTATCCTGATGAACACTGCCATTGCCGAAGCCAAAGACCCGATCCGCATGGCCCGCGCAATGAAACTTGCGGTCGAAGGCGGACGCGAAGCCTATCTCGCAGGCCGCATGGGGCGGCGCAAATACGCCGACCCGAGCTCGCCATTGGCAGGATTGATCTGAGGATGGGCGAGGCACTGAACATCACCCATGAGGATCACGGGAAAAAGGGCCGCTATGTCCTTCGCCCCGAGGGAACAACCGATGAAGCCGAGCTCACCTATTCGCGCGCTTCGGATGCGCTGATCATCGTCGATCACACCGGTGTTCCCGATGTCTTTCGTGGGCGGGGCTATGGCAAAATGCTGGCCGAGCGGGTGGTGCAGGATGCGCGTGCCAAGGGCTTCAAGATCGTCCCGCTGTGCCCCTTTTTCAGAGCGCAGGCACAGCGGCACCCCGAATGGGCAGACGTCATTTCGTAAGGCACTCCGTGCCGCACTCCGTGCGAAAAACCAGATAGTGGTTACCACGTATTAACCAAACTGTCGGACAACCGTTCTCCTAGCCCGGAGACGATCATGACACTTGCCACCACCGCCACCATGACCATCGCCGAAATGCGCGAATTCGCCGGTTTTGCCCCGTGCGAGCAGCGCTACATCAAGCGCAGCCTCGATATCGGGATGGCGCGCTGCGATGCGTTCAAGCTGTGGGGTCGGAGTGAGGATGAAACCACTGCGATCCGCCGGCAGTATGTCGTCTATCAGGAATTGAAGACCTTGCGCGAATTGGTGCCGAGCGAAGGGGCCATAGGTGAAATCGAGCGCTTCATCGGCAAATTGGTGCGCATGGCGGCGTTTGATCTGGAGCAGGAGCGGATTGCGAGCTTCTCGGCCTTCCGGTTCCTCTATGAGCGCCTATTGGGTGCCGAAGCACGGCCATACCTGCCCGCAGCCTTCTGCGCAGCCGCAGCGCTCCCGACGATCCGTCCGGCCCAGCGCAAGGTGCTGCTGCAATCGCTCAGCGAAGCGGCAGCGACCGCTCCCGGTTGGTCCGATCGTGAACCGGGGTTCTATCCCGAATTTGTCGAGGATGTTGAGGCGGCTTAAGCGCTCTGGTGGATCAGCGACAATTCTGCGCTTCTGCTGAATTGCGAAATTCCTCACGTATGGCTTCGATCTCGCGGTCACCCGCGGCAACGCTGGCCGACCCGTTTCCATTCGATGCGGTGTATTCGGCATCATACTTCGCCAGCACACGGTCCATTTGGTCGTAGGTACAAACGTATCCATTCCCGGCAGTGAAGTCTGCGTAGAGGAGCGCACATTCCGACCCAAATTCTTCGGGACAAAAGTCCTCTGTAGCAAAACCGGGACCGCTGCTTATCGCTACACTGTCACCGGACTCGCGGACCGCTAACTCAACTAGCTTTTTGAGTTCATCGCTCTTGAGGCCCGCACTCCCGCAATTGCAGGCGAGAGCAATGTTGGAACGAAGTTCATTTCCCTTTTCCGTTTGGGCAACTCGGATTTCATTGTTTGCAGAGGTCTTGCCTGAGCCTCCTTGATCTTTATCCGCCCCAGAACAGGCGGTCAGTGTCAGGGCGAGGGCAACCGCCAATGAGATTTCGCGGCCCATCACTCTCAATACAACCCGTCGATCCGCTCCTGATACCGGTCACGTATCTTGTGCCGCCGGATCTTCATGCTCGGCGTCATCTCTTCGTTCTCGATGGTGAAGGCTTCGTCGGCAAATTCGAACTTGCGGACCTTTTCGATCACGGACAGGTCCTTATTCGTGCGGTCCACTGCGGCGCGGACGGCTTTCTTGAAGGCTGGCAAGTCTTGCAACGCGGCGAGGTCGAATTTCTCGCCATTCGCGCGCGCCCATTCAAGCGCCCATTCGGCATCGGGCACGACCAGTCCGACCACATAGGGTCGCTTGTCGCCGCTCACCATCGCCTGCGCGATCTCGGGTTGCAGGGTCAGCATGCCTTCGATCTTTTGCGGTGCGACATTGTCGCCCTTGTCGTTGACGATCATGTCCTTCTTGCGGTCGGTGATGACGATCCGGTCTTTCTCGTCGAGATGGCCGATATCGCCGGTGTGCAGCCAGCCATCCTTGATCGTGCGCGCGGTTTCGGCCTCGTTCTGCCAATATCCGTGCATCACCAGCTCGCCCCGGCAAAGGATCTCGCCATCATCGGCGATCTTGATTTCGACCCCGCGCATCGCCGGGCCAACGGTGTCCATCTTCAGCCCCGCGCGCGGGCGGTTGCAGCTGATGACAGGGCCTGCTTCGGTCTGGCCATAGCCTTGCAGCATGGTCAGCCCCATCGCTTCGAAGAAATTGCCAACCTCGGGATTGAGCGGCGCGCCGCCCGAGACCATCGCCTTCATCCGCCCGCCAAAGCGACCGCGAATCTTGGGGCGCAGGGTCTTTTCGACGAGGAAGTTCATCGGCGTATCGCGCTTGCGCGGTTTGCCTTCTTTGGAGTTCTCGCTGATCTTCAGCGCCTTATCCATCATGAAGTTCGCCACACGGCCCTGTTTCTCGACCTGTTTCATGATCCGGGTGCGCAACACTTCGAACAGGCGCGGGACCACGACCATGATCGTCGGGCGGGTTTGCTCGATATTGGAGGCGAGCTTATCGAGGCCCTCGGAGTAGAAAATCTCCGCACCGACCGAGATCGGCAGATATTGCCCGCCGGTGTGCTCATAGGCGTGGCTGAGCGGGAGGAAGGAGAGGAAGCGCTCGTCCTCGATCCCGAAATCGCTGATCAGGATGTCCGCTGCGCCCGCGACATTGCAAAGGATCGATCCGTGGTGCTGCTTGACGCCGCGCGGCGCTCCGCCGGTGCCGCTGGTGTAGATCAGGCTGGCGGTCTGCTCGCGCCCGATATCGGCGATGCGCGCATCGACGGCTTTGCGGGCCGCAGCGGCGTCGCCTTCGACCAATTTGGCCCAATCGTGATATTCAAAGCTACCGGCCTGTTGGCGGTGCAGGTCTTCGATGCCGATCACATGCTCGACCATCCCCGTGCGCCCGATTGCGCCGACCACCGGCCCGAGCAGTTTCTCGGTCGAGACGATGACCGCGCGCGCGCCCGAATTGTCGAAGATATGCGCGTGATCGCGTTCGGTGTTGGTGATGTAGGTGGGCACGGAGATGCACCCGGCGGCCATGATCGCAATATCGGCGATGCACCATTCGGGGCGGTTTTCGGAGACCAGCGCCACGCGGTCGCCGGGAGCCAAGCCGATGGAGCGCAGGCTCTCGGCCAAGAGACAGATGTGGTTCGCAACCTCGCGCCAGCTTTGCGTGATCCATTCGCCATTTTGCTTGCTCCCGAGAAAGGGCGCGTCACCTTTTTGGTCGGCGCGTTTCAGGAACAGTTCGACCAGATTGGTCGCGCCATCGATGTCTTGCAGTAGCTGGTCATCGTTCGGGTTGACGACGGGGGCGGCGACCGGTGCTGTAGTGGTGCTATCGGGGCTGGAATTCACGGACAAAAGCTCCTCTTCCCCCCGATCCAGAGCGAAATGCGCCTCTGTCCGAGCGGGATTGTTGTGTTTCTGGTGGCCGAGTTAGGGTCTGCCTTACCTAGCGGCAAGGTTTACTCGTAAGCGAGCTTTGGCTCGATCCGGGGGTCGCGCGCCACTTCCCACCCCGCTGGCGTGCGGCGCAGGGCGTTGGTTTTGAGCGAAGGTTCAAAGCTGCCGATATTGTCATGGCCCTTCGCTTTGAAGGCATCTTCCATGCCTTCGAGCGCGGAGTCCTTCTCCATAATCACCCGCGTTCCGAATGACATGATCAGCGGCAGACCAAGCGCTTCTGATGCTGTCATATCAAAGTCGAGCACGCCGATGATCGAGCGGGTGACCTGCACCGGAATGGTCGGCCCGCCTGCTGCTCCGATCACCAGGACAATCTCGCCATCTTCGTCGAAGACGATAGTCGGAGCCATCGATGAACGCGGGCGCTTGCCGCCTTCGACGCGGTTGGCGACAGGTTTGCTGTCGCGCTCTGGCGTCAGGCTGAAATCGGTGAGTTCGTTGTTGAGGTAGAATCCGCCCATAAACAAGCCGGAGCCGAAAGCACCTTCGATGGTCGAGGTGTAGCTGACCGCATTGCCGTCCTTGTCGACGACCGAGAAATGGGTGGTGCCGTTTTCTTCGGGGCGATCACCCACAGCGCGCGCCAAGGGTGCTCCGGCGGGGGTGCCGGCCTTAAGGTCTTTGATCGCTTTGTCGGGATCAATCAGCGCGCTGCGGCTGGCGATATAGTCGCGGTCGATCATTCCCGCGACGGGCACGGACACAAAGTCGGAGTCACCCATGTAAAGCGCGCGGTCGGCATAGGCGACGCGCTGCGATTCGAGAAACAGGTGCCAGAATTCCGGATTGTCGGGGCCGAGTGCGGCAAGATCGAAGCGCTCAAGCTGGCCCAGCATCTGAATGACTGCGACGCCACCCGAGGATGGCGGGCCCATGCCGCAGACCTTGTAGGTGCGATAGCTCCCGCACACCGGTTCGCGGTTCTTGGCCGAATAGGCGTTGAAATCCGCCACAGTCACCTTGCCGTCCTGCGGCGTTTCGGCGGCGATATAGCTAGCCATGTCGGGCACCAGACTGCCGGTATACATCGCCGATGCACCCTCGCTTGCAAGTGTCCGCAAAGTTGCTGCGAAAGCGGGGTTGATGATGCGGGTTCCGACCGGTTTGGGTTCGCCATCGTCACCGAAGAAAACGTCGCGCGCAGCTTGCGTCTTTCCAGCGCGCTCCTTGCGGCTGGAGATCGAGCCATTGAGCCGCTGGTTCATCACAAAGCCGTCTTCGGCGAGTGTGATTGCGGGTTCAAATAGGTCGGCCCAGGGCAGTTTTCCGTGCGCCGCATGGGCTTTGGCCGCAAGCGCCATATTGCCGGGTACACCAACGCTCAGACCAGACGTAACCCGCTGATCGCGTGGCAGGCGTTCGCCCTCTGCATCGAGAAATCGGGTGGGTGTAGCCGACTTTGGCGCGGTCTCGCGCCCGTCATAGCTAATCACGCCCTTGCCATCGGATCGGACCATAAAACCACCACCGCCGATCCCTGAGCTTTGCGGTTCGACCACCGTCAGCGCTAGCATCACTGCAATCGCTGCATCGGTCGCCGAGCCACCCTTGGCGAGGATCGCTTCACCAGCGGCCTGCGCGCGAGGATCGGCGGCGCTGACTGCCCCTTTGACCGAAGCCTGCGGCGCGGCGGGCGTTGGCGTTGGAGCGCTGGCGTAGTCCGCACAAGCGGCAAGAGTGAGGGCAGCGGGCGAAATCAGAAGCAATCGTGTAAGCATGCCCGCCTCGCTATTCGGTTCCAACCGCTTCGGCAATGCTTGCAAATCCGTCACGGCGCATCAGCCGCTCCAAGCCCGACGCGATCCGTGCGCCCAAGCCCGGCCCTTCATAGACCATGGCGGAGTACAGCTGAACGAGCGATGCGCCCGCGCGGATCCTTTCCCACGCGTGCTCTGCGCTCGCAATTCCGCCGACCCCGATCAGCGGGATCGCCCCGCCTGTCGCTTTGCGGAAGTCGCGCACACGCTCAAGCGCGAGATTGCGCAGGGGCGCGCCCGAAAGCCCGCCGGTTTCGCCCGCATGGTGCGAGCGCAGGTCTGGCCGCGAAATCGTAGTGTTCGACACGATCAGCGCGCCGAGCTTTTTGTCGAGCGCAATGCGCGCAATCGCATCTACATCCGCCGGTTCAAGATCGGGCGCGACTTTCAGGAAGATCGGTGGAGGGGCGCCCGTCGCCGCTTGTGCACGCGCTTCGATCACACCGTCGATCAGCGCGCTCAAGGCTCCCTCGTCCTGCAACGCGCGCAGCCCCGGCGTGTTGGGGCTGGACACATTAACCGCGAGATAGCTGGCATAGGGCGTCATAATCTCCGCCATTCGGGCATAATCGGCAATGCGATCCTCGGAATCCTTATTGGCACCGATATTGATGCCGACCACGCCGAGCTTACCAGCCCGTGCCTTAAGCCTTGCCAAAGCAGCTTCGGCCCCCGCATTGTTAAAGCCCATGCGGTTGATCACCGCATTGTCTTCGACAAGCCGGAACAGGCGCGGTTTGGGGTTACCCGCTTGAGGACGCGGGGTGATCGAGCCGACTTCGGTAAATCCGAAGCCCAATCGCAACAGCGCATCGGGCACCTCGGCATCCTTGTCGAAGCCCGCTGCGACGCCGACCGGATTGGGAAAGTGAATTCCGGCGACCTCGATGCCGAGCGGACCGGACCGTTTGGCAGTCGCGCGCGCGGGCAGCGCCTTCAAAGAAGCGATTGCGAGGCGGTGACCGGTTTCGGAATCAAGTGCGAAAATGGCCGGACGGGCAAGACGAAACAGCATGGGAGACGCCTTTGCCAAAATAGGCAGCCGTGTCGAGTGAGAGAGTGCTTTGACGACACACTGTCCAGGCGAAATCCCCAAAGCTTGTCGTTTGTATACAATTATTCGCAATAGCGTTTTGCTAACAAAATGCCGCGACCCGAAGGGCTCGGAGCAGTTATGCGAAGAGTTCCTCAACTCAAATGGGCGGTTCCTTCGGGTGCCGCCCTTTTTTTGTGTCCTCGCGTATTCAAACCGGATATGCTGCCTGTAATCAGGCAGGGTTATGAGTGATTTAGTTGAACAGCCTCCCTCAGAAGGGGCATTCAAATTAGGGCAAAGCGGCGAGCGGCTTACGGCTTCGTCGCTCATCACGGTCGATTACATTGCGCCTCCCGCAGCGATTAGCGATTATGTCACCACACTTTACCATTTTCGCTGCGACGAAGCGGTAATTCGCGATATTCAGCCTGCATCAGTCGGGCACCTCAGCTTGTTCCCGTATGGCAAGGGCGAGATGCACTTTCGCGATGGGCATCGCGATCCCAACCACGATTTCGCCATTCTCACTCCGCTTTCGACCGCGACACCGATTTTTGTCAACGGACCGTTCCATGTTGTGGGTGCGGCTCTGACGCCCCTCGGGTGGGCCGCGCTGACTGGACTGCATGCGGGCGACCACCGCGACCGGATGCGCGCTGCGGATGAGATATTGGGAGAGGATGCGACAGCGCTGTCTGACCGGCTCAACACCGAATACCGGCTGGGCGCGCTCAGTGGGAAAGACTGCGCGCTTGAATTGGCGAGTTATATCGGCCGCAAGGCAAAGCCTATAAATCCGCGCCACGCTGATCTGATCGCGACTGTGAATCGCTGGCTCGGTTCTTCGCTTGATCCGCAACTGCCCGATTTAATGGAGCAAGCCGCCTACTCACCCCGTCAGGTTCAACGACTGGTAGAACGCTATTTCGGGCTTCCTCCACAGGCGCTCGCACGAAAGTACCGCGCTTTGCGGGCTGCCGCGCTCTTGTCTTTCCCGCAATTGACCCCGGAATACGAAGCCGAACTGGGCGACGCGTTCTTCGACCAGTCGCATATGATCCGTGAAATCAACCTGTTTGCCGGACGCACGCCTGCCCGCCTTAGCGATGATGAGACACCGTTCTTGAGCGAAATGATCGATCCGAAGAATTTCCGTGAGCTGGGGTGATGCTTGATGCTTGTCGGGCACAACGACGCTGGCCTATCGTTCTTGCACGGACACACATCAATCAAGGATCACTTATGCGCCGCCCAGCACTGCTCTCCGCTTCGATGATTGCCATGGCTCTGGCCAGCGCGCCGCCGGCGCTCGCGCATCCGGACCACCACCACGAAGCGCCCGCAGAAGCACCCGATATCAACACGGTGTTCGAAGAATATGACGCGGCGCGGCTGGAGCTGTCTCCGCGCAGCAAAGCCTATCGCGGCATTCGGGACGCTGATTACGCACGGTGGGACGAGGTTTCCGATGAGGCTGACGAGCGCGAGTTCCGCCTTTTGCAAGACACCGCCAAGATGGTGCGCGAGACCTATGATATCGAGAAATTGTCCGAGCAGGACGCCATGTCCTATCGCCTGTTTCAAGCGCTCGCCGAGCGCAGCGCCATGCTCAAACCGTTCGATAAGCTCGGCAATATCTTCGATCATCGCCGCGGAGCGCACACAAGCATCCCTGCGTTCCTGATCAACATTCACCGCGTGAGCACAGCCGGGCATGCGCAAGCCTATGTCTCTCGGATTGGTGCAATTGGCGCGACGATGGACGCCTTGATCGCAGAATCGAGAGAGCGTGCGGATGCCGGGGTCATGCCGCCGGACTGGGTCTATCCGTACGTTATTGCGGATCTTGAGGCACTGATCGCTGCGGGTGAAGACAATGCGGTTTTGAAAGACTTCACCGCGAAGCTCAGCTCTCTCGAGCTTGACGAAGGTCTCAACGATATCTTGATGACGGCTGCAAGGCAGGCCTGGAACCAGAGCGCGCGGCCTGCCTATGAGCGGCTGTTGGTCGAAATGAAGCGCCAGCAGGCGATTGCGCCCACCGACGATGGTGTCTGGCGCCTGCCCGACGGCGACAAATATTACGCAGCGCAGCTCAAAAGCTATACGACCACCGATCTGACGGCGGACGAGATTCACAACATCGGCCTGCGCGAGGTGGAACGCATCCATGGCGAGATGCGCGCGATCATGGCGAAGGTGGGCTTCGAAGGCAGTTTGCAAGACTTCTTCGAGTTCACCCGAACCGACGATCGCTTCTTCTACGAGACGCGCGAAGACTATCTGCGTGACGCTCAGGCAAAGCTTGATGCGATGGAAGAGAAGCTGCCGGAATATTTCGGCCGTCTGCCCAAGGCGCCGATGATCATCAAACCGGTCGAAGCGTTCCGCGAAAAGAGCGCAGGCAAGGCGTTCTATCAAAGCCCCGCGCCCGACGGATCACGCCCGGGCACCTATTATGTGAACCTCTACAACCTGCGCGATATGTCCAAGAACGAGCTCGAGGCGCTAGCCTATCATGAAGGGTTTCCGGGCCACCATTTGCAGCGCGCTCTTCAAACCGAACTGGGCGACCTGCCGCCTTTCCGCCGCTTTGGCGGGTTCACCGCCTACACCGAAGGCTGGGGCCTCTACACCGAGGAACTCGGCAAAGACATGGGATTCTATGAAGACCCCTATTCCGATTTCGGGCGGCTTGGCATGGAACTGTGGCGCGCTTGCCGTCTGGTGGTCGACACCGGCATCCATTCCAAACGGTGGAGCCGCGAAAGGGCGATCCAGTATCTGAAAGACACCACCCCCAATCCCGAGGGTGATATCGTCAAGGCAATCGAACGCTATGCCACCACGCCGGGTCAGGCGACGGCCTATATGATCGGCAAGCTGAAAATCATGGAGCTGCGTGCAGAGGCCAAAGAGGCGCTTGGCGACAAATTCGACTATCGCGACTTTCATGATGTGGTCTTGCTGAGCGGGCCTGTTCCGCTTTCGATCCTGGAAGAGAATATCGAAAGCTGGGTGGCCGAAACGCAGGCTGGCGGTTGATCCGCTATCAGCCTGGATCAAGGCACATTCGGGCATTTGCGGTCGCTTTGGGTCGCTTTGCGTGCCTTTGTACCGCCATTGCGTCACCGCAAATTTGTAACGCTTGTAATCAAGGCAATGTGTGCGTATTTGAATCGGACAGATTTGGTCCGATTTAAGAATCGCTCGCAATAACCGGAATTTACGACGACGCCATGCGCCTCTCTAACCTTGCCGATTATGCCGTTATCACAATGAGTCAGGCTGCGCGTCACTGCGGCGACGGGCGGATCAGCGCGGCTGAACTGGCGGTAGAATCGGGCCTCCCAGTTCCGACTGTTCAGCGATTGGTGTCAAAGCTGACTGGCGCTGGACTGTTGCGGTCTGTGCGCGGCGCCAATGGTGGTCTCCAACTCGCGCGTCCGGCGGCGGCGATTACCGTGGCGGATATTGTCGAAGCCGTGGAAGGGCCAATCGCGCTCACCGCCTGCGTCCATGACGGCACCTGCGATCACGAAGCGGGATGCACCATGAAACCGCATTGGCCTGTCATCAACAACGCTGTGCGCAGCGCCCTGGCCGCGATCACAATTGACCAGTTGCGCGGAGAACCTTCGCGTACCCTCACCTATAAAAAAGAAGTGGCGTAATGAGCGAAAATCTCAATCTCCCAGAGGCTATTGATGCTCCAGAATTGGATCAGTCTGAGATCGATCAGTCCGAAATGGTCCAGCCTGAAACGGATCAGCCCGAGATGGATCAGGACGCCAAAGATGCGGCTGCGGCAGCGGCCGAATACGAACACGGCTGGTCCGCAGAGATCGACACCGAATTTTCCGAAAAAGGTCTGACCGAGGACACTGTCGGCTTCATCAGCGGCAAGAAAGGCGAGCCTCAATGGATGCTCGACTGGCGGCTCAAGGCGTTCCGCATGTGGGAGAAGATGGAAGAGCCCGACTGGGCCAAAGTCGGCTATCCCAAGATCGACTACCAAGACGCCTATTATTACGCCGCGCCGACCAAGAAGGTCGAACTGGATTCGCTCGACGACCTCGATCCTGACATCAAGGCGGTCTATGACAAGCTCGGCATTCCGCTGGGCGAACAGGAAGTCCTCGCCGGGGTCAAAGGCGCGAAGAAAGTTGCGGTCGACGCCGTGTTCGACAGCGTTTCGGTTGCGACCACGTTCCGCGAGGAACTGAAAAAGGCGGGCGTCATCTTCCTCTCGATCTCCGAAGCGATCAAAGAACATCCCGAGTTGGTCAAGAAATGGCTGGGCAGGGTGGTGCCGCAACGCGACAACTACTTTGCTTGTCTGAACAGCGCGGTCTTTTCCGACGGCACCTTTGTCTATGTGCCCGAAGGCGTGCGCTGCCCGATGGAGCTATCAACCTATTTCCGCATCAATGCCGAGAACACCGGCCAGTTCGAGCGCACTTTGATCATCGCCGAGAAAGGCGCCTATGTCTCCTATCTTGAGGGCTGCACCGCTCCAATGCGCGACGAAAACCAGCTCCACGCCGCCGTGGTCGAACTGGTCGCGATGGACGATGCCGAGATCAAATATTCGACCGTCCAGAACTGGTATCCCGGCAATTCCGAAGGCGTTGGCGGGATCTACAATTTCGTCACCAAGCGCGGCCTGTGCCAGGGCGACCGCTCGAAAATCAGCTGGACCCAGGTTGAAACCGGCAGCGCGGTGACATGGAAATATCCCAGCTGCGTGCTCAACGGCGAAGACAGCGTGGGCGAATTCTATTCGGTCGCGGTGACGAACAACTTCCAACAGGCCGACACCGGCACCAAGATGATCCATAACGGGCGCGGATCGCGCTCGACCATCATCTCGAAGGGCATCAGCGCGGGCAAATCGAACAACACCTATCGCGGGCTCGTGCGCGTGGGGCCGAAAGCCGAGGGCGTGCGCAACTTCACCCAGTGCGACAGCCTGCTGCTCGGTGATGAATGCGGCGCGCACACCGTGCCCTATATCGAGGTCAAGAACCCCGGCGCGCAGATCGAGCACGAAGCGACCACCTCCAAGATCAGCGACGAACAGATGTTCTACGCCCAGCAACGCGGGCTGGACGAGGAGGAGGCCGTGGCGCTGATCGTGAACGGCTTTGCCAAGGATGTTCTGAAAGAGCTGCCGATGGAGTTCGCGGTCGAGGCTCAGAAGCTACTGGCGATCTCGCTTGAGGGGAGTGTGGGGTGAAGACGCGCCTCACCTTGATATCTTGCTGTTTGGCAGTTGCAATTTGTCACTCGGCATCAGCAGAACCCGCTCAGTATTCTGCACTTTCGAAAATCGCAGAATTGAAGCCAGCAATCGCCTGCTTGAGCGAGCGCGTCAAAATGTCTGATGAAGAGGTAGTTTGGTCTGGCGGCATTCCCGGCGGTCCAGCAACAAGTCGCGAGGCAATGGCAGAATGCAAACCACTCGCCAAGCTCAGTGATCAACCGTACGAAAATCAAGGCAATGTAGATCTCCTCAAAACAGCAACTTTCTGGTTGGTCTTGATGAGATTTGGGGATCATCGCGATCATCTCACCCCTGAAAAATTTGAGGCCGCTTTAAATTTCGCGGGGTGTGTAGAAGGTGAGGTTCTGGCGCAGGAGAGCCCTTTTGAGTCCTATGGTGTCGAATTCGAGATTTCCGATAAGGCCACTGCGAAGTGTGGCAGCATGGCAAAACTAACGGAGAATCCCGGAAAAGTTCCCCGTTCGGTTTCACTTGGCGTGATGGTATCACAAATGAACTTGCTCCACATTGGGCGCGAACTTGGAATAGTCCAGCCTGCCCAACAACCGTACAATGACGCGAGGACGGCGCCTGCAATTCCATCTCCTGGACCCACACCACCACCGCGTCGAGAAAACAAATGACCACCCGTAAAACCCTCGGCCTTAAGGACGCCTCCGAAACCGCGCCCAACCTCAACAAGAAGGGGCGCGGGTGGAAAATCTCGGACAAGCGTCTCGACGAACTGCATGACCGTGCGCGCGAGATGAAGCGCTTTGCTTCGCCTGCGAACAAGGCGCTCGCCGCGCGGTTCGCCAAGGCCAATCTGGGACGCTACACCTTCAAGCGCTTTGCCGTGGTTGGCTCTGCTATTGTCGATTTCAACTGCCACAATCTCGGCATGGCGATCTCTATCGAGGAAGATATCGATCCCGAGCGCGCGGACCCTTTGCTTGGCCGGCGCGACAAGAGCCTGGAGGCGGTCGGCATTCGCGTCATGCGGATCAAGGCCAGCCACATCCTCGACAATATGGATGCCGTGCTGGAACGGATTACGCTCGGCATGCGGATGCGGATCGAGGACAAGCGCAACAGTCGGAGGGCGCACTTCGAGCAAAGCCGCGCCAAAAATGAAGCCGCACCTCAGGTGCCCGAAGAAGAACCCAGGGACTGAACAATGATCACCACCACCCTCGCCATGATGATGGCCCTGCAAGGCGCCAACGAAGTCTTGGCCGCCATCGACAACGACAATCCCGAGACCTGGACCGTCGAATATCCGCGCCTGATCCAGCCTTATGTGATCCAGTATCGCAACTGCCTGAACGCGGCTGATCGGCGGGTGACCGGCAAACCGGACTTTCAGGAACAGCATCTCAGCGATATTCCGCGGTGCAAGAAGGTCCGCGAGGAAGCGATTGCCAAGTCGAACGCCGAAATGGCCGACGCCAAGACGCGCATCACCGAGGCTGAAACCGACCTGTTGTTCCGCAATATCGGCATTATCCATGTGGCGCGCGGCCGCGATCTCGACCAGCAGTTCACCAACAAAATCGAGAGCGTTGCTGCGGCGCAAGCAGAATACGACGCCAACCGACCCGAGGGCCTCGTGATCGAACGCCGCCCCCGTAATCCGGTAGAAAGCCAACCGGTCGAAACCAATGACGAAGGAAACTGACGTGCTTCGGATTGACAATCTCCACGCCGAAGTCGGCGGAACGCCCATTCTCAAGGGCCTGAGCCTCGAAATCGCAGCGGGCGAAGTCCATGCAATTATGGGTCCGAACGGGGCTGGGAAATCGACGCTCTCCAACGTGCTTGGCGGAAAGCCGGGATACGAAGTGACCGGCGGTTCGGTGACGTTCCGGGGCGAGGACCTGCTTGATTTCGATCCGCATGAGCGCGCTGCGGCTGGCCTGTTTCTGGGTTTCCAATATCCGGTCGAAATTCCGGGTGTCTCGAACGTCCAGTTCTTGCGCGAGGCGCTCAATGCTCAACGTGCCGCGCGCGAGGAAGAACCGCTTTCGGGCGGCGAATTCCTCAAGCTCGCCAAAGAAAAGGCCGGACTGCTCCAGATGGATATGGAGATGCTAAAGCGGCAGGTGAATGTCGGCTTTTCCGGAGGCGAAAAGAAGCGCGCCGAGATGGTGCAAATGGGTATCCTCGACCCGGCCTTTGCGGTGTTGGACGAGACCGATTCCGGTCTTGATATCGACGCGTTGCGGATTGTGGGTGAAGGGATCAATTCGATCATGCGCCACTCCGACAAGGGCGTCCTGCTGATCACCCACTATCAACGCCTGCTCGACGTGGTGAAGCCCGATAAAGTCAGCGTGCTCGCAGGTGGGCGGATTGTTCAGACTGGCGGGCCTGAAATCGCGCTTCGGCTTGAGAAAGAAGGTTACGACGCGCTGATGGCGGAAGCGGCGGCGTGAGCATGGTCGATACTCTGCCCACTAGGCGCGATGAAGCCTGGCGCTATGCCGATATCGGCGCGTTGAAGCGGATCGGCGTAGAAGCGCCTGATGCGTGGGAAGAAATCGCGATTGGCGCTGGCGACACTTGGCAGCGCGCGATTGTCGTGGGCAGCGACGCGCCCGGGCTGCATCGCATCCGCCTGACACTGGGCGATGGCGCCCGCGCGGAGCTGTTCGCGACCAATCTGGGCTCTGATTACACCCGCGTCGAAGTGGAAGTGACGCTCGGCAAGGGCGCGCATTTTGAGTTTGGCGGCGTGACCATTGGCGGCGGGGAAGCGGTGCGCGAATTTGTCACCACCTGCCTCCATGCCGAGCCGGATGGCACCAGCAACCAGACCGTGCGCGCCGTCCACTGGGGCACGGGCACCGGCAATTTCCTCGGCGAGATCAAAGTCGCGCGCGATGCGCAAAAGACCGACGCGGCGCAGGATTTCAAGGGCCTGCTGCTCGAAGCCGGAGCGAGCGCCAACGCAGTCCCGCAGCTCGAGATCTTCGCCGACGATGTGAAATGCGCGCATGGTGCGACCGTGGGCGAGCTGGACGAAGCCGCGCGTTACTATATGGCCGCGCGCGGTATCTCGCCCGAACTGGCGCAGCGGCTGTTGGTGCAGGCCTTTATCGGCGATGCGTTCGTCGCACTGGAAGATGAAGCGGAGCGGGCGCGATTGCTTGATGCGGCGCTCGAAGCGCTGAAGGGGCGCGTGTGAGGATCCTTGCGCTACTTCCCGCTCTGGCCTTCGCCTCATGCGCGAGCGCAGCGCCGAACGAGCCATCCACCCCGATGCTTCTTGCTCCAGCGGCAAATCTATATGAACCCATCGAAAGCCCCGATGAAGTGTTCGAGCATCCTCTTGCAGTGGCTTATCACTTCACCCGCTGGCATCCCGGGGAAGATGGCGCGGCCACATTCCGGCTGGTTTCGCAACTGAGCGGCGGCCCCGATCAGTTGGTCATGTATTTCTCCGCTGATGGCTATGCCGATGACTCGGTTCAGGCCGAGGAATGGCGAATCCAGCTCGAAAGAGCCGAAGGCGGTTGGCGCGTTACAGATGCTGGCAAGCGCGTGAAGTGCTATCGCGGTGCTGATGCTGGCGAGTGGCAGAAGGGGTTGTGCCCGTGAGTTTGATCGCCGCTTTACTCCTTGCCCAACCGGCTGATGTTATCGGCACTGTGCCAAAGCCCAACGCAGAGTTGGACGCGGCGAATGCCTGTCTGGTTGCGGGTGTCGAGAAGCAGTTGGCGGACAATCGCCCTGAACCCGATGCAAAAGAGCGTTGGGAGTGGGCTCTCAAGACCGTCGATGGTTGCCAGCCGGAAATCACGGCTGCTGCGCGGTCGGACGGTGCGGTTGCCGTTGTTGGTGAAGGGTCCGGTCAGAACATTTCGAAGGGCAGCGCCCTGCGGACCGAGGCGATTTACTATGTCGACCGGCTGTTGCGCGAACATTTCGAGAGGGCCGTGAAATGAACGCGCCTGCAACCCTTGATTGCGATCTGCGCGCGGATTTTCCCGGTTTGAAGACCGCCGAGGGTGCCGACTGGCACTATCTCGACACCGGGGCGACCGCGCAAAAGCCGCGTCAGGTGATCGATGCCATGGCGCGCGCCATGGGTGAGGATTACGCGACGGTCCATCGCGGGGTTTACTCCCGCTCTGCCGAGATGACGCTCGCTTATGAGGCAGCGCGGCGGACGATTGCGGCGTTTCTGGGCGGGCGCGAGGAAGAGATAGTCTTCACCCGCGGCGCGACCGAGGCGATCAATCTGGTCGCGAACAGCTGGGGCCGGGCGAACCTCAAACCGGGTGACCGCATCCTGCTTTCGCAACTGGAGCATCATTCGAACATCGTTCCGTGGCAGATGATTGCTGAGGCAACCGGCGCTGTCATCGATGTGTGTCCGCTCACCGATGACCACCGGATCGACCTTGATGTGGCCGAGGACATGCTGACCGAGCGACACAAGCTGGTTGCGCTGTGTCATGTCTCCAATGTGCTTGGCAGCGTTCTCGACGCGCCGCGTGCGGCGGCCATGGCGCATAGAGTCGGCTCAAAGCTGCTGCTCGATGGCTGCCAGTCCGCACCGCATATGCCGGTCGATGTGGCCGCGCTTGGCTGCGATTTCTACGTGTTCAGCGCGCACAAGCTTTATGGGCCGACCGGGATCGGGGCGCTTTGGGCGCGCGGCGAGATCCTTGACGCAATGCCGCCATGGGAAGGCGGCGGGGCGATGATCGACCGCGTGACCTTTGCGGGCACGACCTATGCCCCCGCGCCGCAGCGCTTCGAAGCGGGTACCCCTGCCATCGCCGAAGCCATCGCCTTCGCTGCCGCCGCCGATTACGTGACCGATATCGGCCTTGCGCGCATCCACGAAACCGAAGCCGCGCTGGTCGCTCGCCTTCGCCGCGAACTTGGCGCGATGAACGATGTCACGCTCTATGGTCCGGTAGACAGCGCCGGGATCGTCAGTTTTGCGATTGACGGCATTCACCCGCATGACCTTGGCACAATCCTCGACGAAGCCAATGTCGCGATCCGCGCCGGCCACCATTGCGCACAGCCTTTGATGGACTATCTCGGAGTTCCAGCAACAGCGCGCGCCAGCTTTGGCCTCTATTCAACCGATGAAGATGTCGATGCGCTGCTCGTTGGGATCGAGCGCACGCGGCGCATTTTTGGAAAAGGGAACTAGACGATGAACAAGCCCGAGGAATCGCGCGACTTTGTCGCTGCACCAATGTCGAAAGACGAAGTGGTCAAGCCGCCGCGCGCTCGCGTGTCCGATGTGATCGACGAGGATGAGCCTGCCGAAGCCGCGCCTGAAAAGCCCGCCGAAAAACGCGAGCGCGACTACCTTGAAGGCTTCATCGCCGCCAAGCCTTCCGAAGACGCCGTCGGTGGTGCAGGAAGCGAGCTCCAGGCCGCCGTGGTCGACGCGCTCAAGGAAATCTTTGATCCCGAAATTCCGGTCAACATTTATGACTTGGGCCTGATCTATGGCGTCGAGGTCGATGATGAGGCGGACGCGACTGTCACCATGACGCTCACCACCCCGCATTGTCCGGTGGCCGAAACCATGCCCGCCGAGGTCGAGCTGCGCGCTTCCTCGGTGCCGGGAATTCGCGATGCCGAGGTCAATCTGGTTTGGGACCCGCCATGGTCGCCCGCCAAGATGAGCGATGAAGCGCGGCTCGAACTGGGAATGCTGTGATGACGACGACAACGCGCCAAATACCTGCCGCCGTTATCCTCACACCAAGTGCAGAAGCGCGCATCTCACACTTGATGAGCGAAGCCCCCGCCGAGGCGATCGGCGTCAAACTCTCAACCCCGCGCAGAGGCTGTTCCGGCCTTGCCTATTCGGTCGATTACGTCACCGAAGAGGCCAAATTCGACGAGAAGATCGAAACGCCAGGCGGCACCTTCTACATTGATGGGGCGAGCGTGCTCTATCTGGTCGGATCGACGATGGATTGGCGCGAGGACGATTTTACAGCCGGCTTCGTGTTCGAAAACCCCAATGCAAAGGGCGCGTGCGGCTGCGGCGAGAGCTTTATGGTCTGATGCCAGCCCGTTTCGAGCTGACCACGCGTCTTGAGCAATCGCCCGATGAGATCTGGGCGCAGGTGATGAAACCGGCGCTGTTTCTCCATGTCGCGGCGCCCTTGGTTCGGTTCAAGCCGATTGGCATGGACGATTTTCCGGACAGATGGGCCGAAGGCGAGTATCGCGGCGACATGCGCCTGTTCGGGCTCATTCCCATCGGTTGGCAGGCGATTGTGATCGAGCTGCCGGACGCGCAAGGCGACACATATGTCCTCTACGACAAAGGCTATAGCCCGGTGCTGCGGACATGGAGCCATCGAATATCGGTCAAGCCCGAGGGCGGTGGCACGCGCTACAGCGATGCGATAGCTTTTGACGCAGGCTGGCTCACTGGCTTTTCAGTGCCGTTCCTTCGGCTGTTCTTCAAACATCGTCAGCGACGTCTGCGCTCGCTCGCCGCAGAGGGCTTTGCGAGCATGAAAGGCTGACGTTCAGTCTTCCTCGGAAAGGCGCTTGAGCAAGCGCCGCTCCAGATCGTCCAACTCGCCGTCCTTTTCGATCATCGCATTGAGCCATGCGTTCTCTTGCGCTGTCACGGCTTCACCAGCGTCGGCCTGCTCTGCAATTGTCGGAGCGCTCTGCTTTCTGCCGAACACCTTGCCGAAATTGTTCGCAACTTGCGGCATTTCGCGAACAACGCGCCCGATGAAGCGCCCTACATTCGCCTGATTGTCGTCCATAAACTCTTCGAGCTGTTTCATGCGGCTATGGTCGAGTTGGGCGTTTTGGAAGGTGAAGCCTTTCAGATAATTCGCCGCGCCATCGAGGAAGAGCTTCTCCCATTCGGGTGCGTTCTGGCTGTCCAGCGTCTTGTCTTTCAGACGGAAGAGCATTTCGGCCTCGGACTGGCTCACCGAAGCCGGGCCATGCCCACCGCTGCCGAAGATCACGCGGCGCAGGATATTCGCTTCGGCGCTAGTGATGTGCGCATCAGACAATTCACCGCCGCATCGCGTTGGACCGACACCCGAGAACACCTCGTTTTCGATCTGCGCAATCGCATAGTCTTTGAGCCGCAAGGGGACGTTTTCGGCGCGTTCAATAATGCGGGTGATCACTTCAAGCTCGGCCATGCTTTCGACCATGCCGTCATGGTCGATTTGCACGATCAGCCACGCGGCTTCGCTGTCGTCGCACTGATATTTCGGCTCGGTGCCATTGAGGACGAAATGAACGATGGCCTCTACGAAGAAATCGACCCATTCAATGTCGCTGGAGCCGATGACATTGTTGATGGCGAACAGAGCCTCAGCTTCGTCGCGAGTGATGACGCCGTCGTCCCAGCCTTGGCGACGAAGCGCGAGCACTTCCTGAGCGCAAACGTGGCCATCGGCCGCAGCGCGCCGTGCGAGATCGGTGAAATGCTGTGTCATATGTCGGTCAAACCCTCTGGAACCCGCGCAAATGTTATTCCGAGGGCTATGACACAAAAGCGCTTAATTCCGGGTTACCGAAGGCGCGCTAGTCTTCTAGCTCTGCGATGCAGCTGCTGCGATCTGTGTCGGCGCCGGTTGAGCGCAAACGCGCCTCGACGTGGGTGGCGACGGGCGCGGCACCGGCCGAAAGCGGATAAAGGAAGATATCCAGCACACAACGGTCGCCGGAGAATTGTAGCTTGCGAGCATCACCTTCGATCAAGTCGATCCGCGCCGCGCCGAATTGCTGGATCAGAGCATTCGCCTGCGCCCCGATCACCGCATCGAGGCCACTTTTTTGCATAACCTGAGGGGTCGGCACGGCGGCGGGTTTTGCAAGGATGGCGGCGACCGTGGGGCGGCTGGCTTGGGTGCTGGAGGCTGTGGTGGCGGCAGATCCTGCCGCGCATGCGGGCAAGGTGAGAGCGAGCATGATCACAATGATATTACGCATGTGCATCCCTTTTGGCGCTGCTGTTTCCCATAAAGCGGTGAGTCAGATGAGTGCCAGCCGCTGCCCCGATCACGGGGGCGAGCAGTCCCAGAAACGGGACGAGCATCAAGCCCGCAGTCACTCCGCCAAGCGCAATCCGGTTGGACCCGGGCACTGGCGTGTTCGTCTGCTCAGTTTCTGTGCAATGGCGAAACCACGCCATGTCTGTCAATTCGCGGCCCAACAGCACCGCATTGACCAGCAGGAACACCAATGCCGAGCCGATACCTGTGAAGATCAGCGCAATCGCAACCGGCAATGCCAACAGATTGTAGCCGACTGCACGGGAAACGCCTCGCAGGGAATTGCGCAGATCACGGCGGAACGGCAGCTTTTTCGCGCTGCGAGCCGCCGCCGGATAGTGCCGCTCCTCGACCGCTGCGACAATTTCGTCGGCGAAGAACTGGAGCACTGCGAGCGCCACGACCCGAAACAGAAACCAACCGGCAGTCAACGCAATCAAGGCCGCTGCGGTCGCTTCAGCCAGACCGCCGTCGGAGGCTCCCCACTGCGAGAAACCCCAGCGCAGGCCGAAGAACAGCACCACGCCCAACGCGGCAAACACAGCAACAGTGACGCCAAGACTTTTGAACAAAACCTTCAACACCGCCGGATCGGCGAGTTGGCGCACGGCCATCAGCAGCGGCGTCATGACAAAGGGCATGGGCGAAACAAATGCGCCTGCGCCGACCGCCAGTCAAACCTCTGGCGCCCATACTCCCCTATCTTGGCTGACCCCTTGGCCTGACCGGCGAAGCGGGCTAGACGGCGCGCTCAAACGCATTCTCAACAAATCAGGACAATCCCCAGTGCCCGAAACCGGTACCCCGCCGCGCTACGACGTAATCGCCATCGGCAATGCAATCGTCGATATTATCGCATCATGCGATGATGAAACCATCGAAGAGCTTGAGCTCAATCGCGGCGGCATGACTTTGGTCGATGCGCCGGGGGCGGACCGGCTCTACGATGCCATGGGCCCGGCGACAGAGAAATCCGGTGGTTCGGCGGCAAACACGCTCGCAGGGTTATCGCAACTGGGCATCCAATGCGCTTTTATCGGGCAAGTGGCGGACGACCAGTTCGGCAAGGTCTTCGCGCATGATATCCGCGCCACCGGGATCGACTTCGACACGCCGATGCGCGCCACAGACGGCAGCGATGACCAGCCGCCCACCGGACGTTGCCTGATCTTCGTCACGCCCGATGGCGAGCGCACAATGAACACCTTTCTGGGCGCGGGCCAATATCTGCCCGCCGCCGCCTTGGATGAAGACCTCATTGCGAGCGGCGCCATCCTCTATCTCGAAGGCTATTTGTGGGATCCCGAAGAACCGCGCCGCGCGATGCGCCGCGCCATCGAGGTTGCGCGTGCAGCGGGGCGCAAGGTCGCCTTCACCGCCAGCGAGAGCTTCGTGATTGACCGCCATGGTGACGATTTCCGCGCCATGATTGCCGATGGACTGATCGATATTCTGTTCGTCAACGAAAGCGAGCTCGCAACGCTGACAGGCGAGGACGATTTCGAAGCGGGTGTGGCCAAAGTGGCAGGCAGCGTGCCGGTTCTGGTCGCAACCAAGGGCGAAAACGGCGCGATTGCCGTCGCCCATGGCGAGCGCGCAGAAGTCGCCGCCGAGCCGATCGAGCAAGTGGTCGACACGACAGGCGCCGGCGACCAGTTCGCTGCGGGCTTCCTGTCGGGCTTCGTTCGCGGCGCTCCGCTGGAAGTGTGCCTTCGCCGAGGTGCGATCTCCGCTGCCGAAGTGATCGTGCATTACGGTCCGCGCCCCGAGGCGGATATGCAGGCATTAATGGCGGAAAAGCTGTAAAACGGCGCCGCGGCTACAGGGCTGGCTCGTAGTCATCCCGGCGCAGCGTAAGCATATATACCGCGATCTGGTCGACTTGATCGGCATCGAGATCGAAGTCCATCACTTCGGGATAATTGTGCGCGTCTGCGAGCCATTGGCCGAGCGTTTCGTCGGGCACACCGGGGCGATTGGCAATTGCTTCAAAGCCGGGCGCTTGCGGGTTGGGCGAGAGGAATGGCGGTGCAACCGCATGGCACCCGCCGCAAGCCGCTTCGACAAAGGCAGGCGGGTCAGCGGGCGCCTGGGCCGTTTGCAAGGCGGTGCCGGTGGTCTGACACGTCGCAAGCAATGCGGCCGAGGTGATCGGGACGGCGAGGCGCAAGGGATGTTTCATCATGTCTTTGCGTAACGCGCCGCCAAGCCGGATTCATTGATCGGGATCAAATTTTGAGCGCTTCCCGCTCTATTTCTCTTTGGCCAATATCGCGCCTGAAAAACCCGCTCGGGAATTCCACCGCATCGACAGCATTGTATGCCCCGCCTTGGGCTTCGGTTGCATTCGCGCCCATGGCGGTCACGTTCAACACGCGCCCGCCATTCGCTGCCAGCGCGCCGTCTTTCAGCGCTGTTCCGGCGTGGAAGACCTTCGCCCCGCCCGCCTCGGCTTCGCCAAGATCAATCGCTCCGCCCTTTTCAGGCGTGCCCGGATAGCCCTTCGCTGCCATCACCACGGTTAGCGCGGTGTCAGCGGCAAACTCCGCCTCCATGCCAGCCAGCTCGCCCTTCGCGCAGGCCAGCATCAGCGCCGCCAGATCACCCTGATAGCGCATCATCAATACTTGGCATTCGGGATCGCCAAAGCGGCAATTGTATTCGATGAGTTTCGGCCCCTCGACGGTCAGCATCAGGCCGGCATAAAGCACACCCGAATAGGGTATGCCTTCTGCAGCCATGGTGCGCACTGTCGGTTCGATGATCTCGGCCATCGCTTGCGCCTGCAATTCGGGTGTCAGCACGGGAGCGGGCGAGTATGCGCCCATGCCTCCGGTGTTCGGGCCGGTGTCGCCTTCGCCGACGCGTTTGTGATCTTGAGCGGTGCCGAAGGGGAGGATGGTTTCGCCGTCGGAGATCGCAAAAAAGCTGGCCTCTTCACCTTCGAGAAACTCCTCGATCACCACTTCTGCGCCCGCTTCGCCGAACCGGCCGCCGAACATATCGGCGAGCGCTTCCTCGGCCTCGTTGCGGGTCGCGGCGATCACCACGCCCTTGCCCGCCGCCAATCCATCGGCTTTGAGCACGTACGGCGGGGCGAAACTGTCGAGCGCCGCCGTCGCTTCGGCGAGCGAGGTGGTGCGGACATAGGCTCCGGTCGGGATATTCGCGCGGTCGCACAGCATTTTGGTGAAGCCCTTCGAACCTTCGAGCTGCGCGGCGGTTTGGGACGGGCCGAACACGGCAAAGCCCTTGGCACGAAGGCTGTCGGCAAGGCCATCGACCAATGGAGCTTCGGGACCGACTACGACGAGATCGACATCGTTGGTGGCGCAGAAATGCACCACCGCCCGATGATCCCCCGCATCCAGCGCGACCAGCTCGGCTTCCTGAGCAATGCCTGGATTTCCGGGGGCAGCGAAGAGCTTCGTCAAAGCAGGGGATTGCGCCAGCTTCCACGCCAGAGCATGTTCGCGGCCACCCGACCCCAGCAACAGGACATTCATGGCGCGCTCTCCCTCCGATACAGACCGTTCAGGGCTGGTAGCCCGCACAGCGCCCGGCGACAACGCACAGCCGCTCTCGATCACCGAGATTTCGACCGCCTTGAAGCGGACCGTCGAAGAGCGCTTCGGCCATGTCCGCTTGCGCGGCGAATTGTCGGGGGTCAAGCGCGCAGCCTCGGGGCACATGTATTGCGCGCTCAAGGACGAGAAGGCGGTGCTCGACGGGGTGATGTGGCGTGGGAACACCGGGCGGTTGAGCTTTGTGCCAGAGGATGGGCTTGAGGTTATCGCGACGGGTAAATTGACCACCTATGCGGGCCGGTCGAAATATCAGGTGGTGATCGACAGTCTTGAGCTGGCGGGCGAGGGCGCATTGCTGGCCCTGCTCGAAAAAACCCGCGCGCGACTGGCGGCGGAGGGGCTTTTCGCCGAAGATCGCAAGCGGCGCTTGCCCTATCTCCCCAAGACCATCGGCGTGGCCACATCGCCGACCGGCTCAGTCATCCGCGACATACTTCACCGGCTGGCGGACCGCTTCCCCAGCCATGTGGTTGTGTGGCCGGTGCTGGTGCAGGGGCAAGGCGCGGCGGAGCAGGTCGCGGGGGCAATCCGGGGGTTTTCGGAGCTTGAAACGGGCGGCGCGGTGGCGCGGCCCGATGTGGTCATCTTGGCGCGCGGGGGTGGCTCGATCGAGGATCTGTGGAGCTTTAACGAAGAGATTGTGGTGCGCGCGATTGCCGAGTCCTCGATCCCCGTGATCTCGGCGGTCGGGCATGAAACCGACACCACGCTTGCCGATTATGCCGCCGACCGGCGCGCGCCTACGCCCACCGCAGCGGCGGAGATGGCGGTTCCGGTGAAGGCCGATCTCGTGGCAGCGCTCGCCGACTTTGCCGGGCGACAGCGGCGCGCGGTGCATCGACCGGTTGAACTGGGGCGCGAGCGGCTCGAAGCGCGGGTCCGGCGGATGCCCAAGCCCGAAGCGCTGCTGCAACCCCAGGCTCAGCGGCTCGATGAATTGTCTGAACGTTTGAGGCGCGGATTGACCGACCGAGCGGGGCAAGGGCGCGAGCAATTGGCAGGCGTAGCGGCGCGGCTAACTCCGAGCACTCTAAAACGCGCCCATTCCGAAGCGTGCGGGCGGCTGGAGCGCTTGCGACTGGCTCCGGCGCTGGTCGAGAGACCACTTGCCGCGAGTAAGGAGCGGTTGGCGTCGTTGACTCGCCTGGCGCAGCAACTTCATCCTGAAAAGCCATTGGAGCGCGGCTATGCCATCGTCCGCGATGCAGCAGGTGCGGCGCTTACCTCTAAGGCTCAGGCCGAGCGCGAAGCGGCGCTTAAGCTCCAATTCAAGGACGATATGCTTGATGTGGCGGTAGAGACCGCCGCTGCCTCTGCGCCCCCGCGAAGGCCCAAGCGCAAACCGCCTAGCAAAGGAACCGCGCCTGCGCAGGATGATTTGTTTGGGTAGACGCAAAATGATATGGACCCGCCCATGTTGATGTCGACCAGTGATAAAGCCGCCAAGCTTCAATACGGAGCTTCCACTTTCCGCGTTTTGCGCCCGGGAAAGCACGTATTGTGTGCCGTATCCGGCGCGGCGATCCCGCTTGAGGAGCTGCGTTATTGGAGCGCGGAACTGCAAGAACCCTACGCAACCGCCGAGCTTGCGACCAAGCGTATGCTGGAAGCGCAGTAATGCCAGGCCTCTGGCACTCTTCAGTGCTGGGTGGGATCGCGGTTTTGGCCAGTTGCACAGGCGGCGGCGAACCGGCCGCGCCTGACCAAGAGGCCATGGTCGGCGTGGCTGCGAGCACGCCGCAAACCCGAACCGCCCGATCCGATTCTTCATCAAGCGCACCGGTGGCCGATGCGATCACTTACGAAGGCGAGCTGACCCAGGGAGGGTTCATTCGTGGCAAAGTGAGCGCTTCCACCAAGTCTCTGAGCTTTGATGGCGAGACATTGAAAATCGGCCCCGACCGCGAGTTCTTTGTCGCGTTTGATCGCGATTCTTCGGGCAGTGCGAAACTGGTCCAGACCTTTCAGGACGGCACCAGTCGCACCGAAACGCTCACCATAACTCCGCGCAAATGGCAGATTTCACGGGTTAATGTTCCGCGTGGCCGTGGCCGCAATCTTGAAGCCTATTGGAAAAAGCGCGAACCCGAATACAACGCGATCGTCGCCGCGCGCGCAAAATCTTCCGATACAGATGGTTGGAAGCAAGACTTCATCTGGCCTGTAAAAGGGCGCATTTCGGGCTATTTCGGGCGTCAGCGCATCTATGCCGGCGAACCCGGCTCCTACCACTCCGGCATCGACATCGCGCCGGGCAATGGTGTGCCCTATGTCGCGCCCGCCGATGGTGTGGTTACGCTTGCTCGCATGGGGTTTAGTCTCGAAGGTGGGCTTATCATCATCGATCACGGAAACGGCTTGAACAGCGCTTTTCTCCATTCATCGAAGATCGCGGTGAAGGAAGGCCAGCGCGTCAAACAGGGCGAGTATATCGGCAATGTTGGCGCCACCGGGCGCGCATCAGGGCCGCATCTCCACTGGGGCCTGAAATGGGGTAAGTCGCGGCTCGACCCACTGCTTTTTGTAGGGCCAATGAACTGAAATGGCTCGCAAAAAGCGGCTGATTGCGGGGCTCGCCGTGGCGATGCTGTGCATTCCGGGGACATGCATAAGATCGGATGTCTCGCTTGCTCCGACTGACCAGATTTCAATCAACAGGGTGCAGGGCGAAAGCAAGGGCGCGATCAATGGCTGGTCGCGCGTAGGTGTTTGGGAGGCGAATGCCGATACTTTGTTGTTTGGCGGTTTTTCGGCGCTGTTGGCGCTTGGTCCGAGCCAATTGATCGCTTTTTCGGATCGCGGCGCCCGCTTTGAACTGACAGTGCCCGGGAAGGCCTCAATGACTCGCAAAGTCGACCTTCAGCCGGTCGAGCCCGAGCGGTTTAACGAGCTCTGGGACATCGAATCCGCAACCCGCGATCCGGCGACGGGCGAGTACTGGCTGGGATACGAGAACACCCACGCCATCCGCCGCTTCAGTCGATCGAGTCAAAAGGGACCTGTGCGCATTCTCGACGATGAAGTTGATTGGACTATCAATAAAGGCGCCGAGGCTATGGTCAGATTGGCTGACGGTCGCTTTATGATCGTGCCGGAAGGGTCCGACGAAGGGCTTATTTTTTCCGATGACCCGGCTGAGGGCGGCAATTTCAAGGCGTTCCCCTTTGAGAATCCCGATCCCAATTACGCCGTGACCGATATGACGCAATTGCCCGATGGCCGGCTTTTGCTGCTGATGCGCAAAGTGGCCTCGGGATTTCCTCCCTTTGCAAGCCTGCTGGCGATTGGAGATCCTCCGATGGCTGGGCAGAGGGGTCCTTGGAAGCCCGAGATCGCACTCGATCTTACGAAGATGGTCCCGCGCGAGAATTACGAAGGTATCGCGGCGATCGCGGATGACGATGGAGGTTTGTCGATCTGGCTGCTTTCCGACGACAATTTTGCCGCGTTCCAGCGGACATTGCTGGTAAAGCTGCGGTTTGATCCCGAGGCAGGGCAAGAGGCTTCGGACGACCAAAACCCGAAAAACTGACGACGGCAAAGCAAAAGGCGCGCGAGGAACACCCCGCACGCCCTAAATGCTGTTCCAGAGCCTTCCGGCCCGAATGGTTCAGGCGGCTTTGGTCGCCTTGACCAATTCGCGTTTCACTTTGAGCGCGCGCGACGACAATTTCTCGTCATTGGTCTTGAGCAGCCAGTTATCCAGCCCGCCATTGTGCTCGACCGAGCGCAGGCCGTGCGTCGAAACGCGGAACTTGAAGCTGCGATCGAGCTTTTCGCTCAGCAGCGTCACATTCTGCAGGTTGGGCAGAAAAACGCGCTTGGTCTTGTTGTTGGCGTGGCTGACATTGTTGCCCACCAGGCGACCTTTGCCGGTCAGTTCGCAAATACGCGACATGATATCTCTCGTTACTTTGACAGTTGCGGGCGCCCGCCTGCTATGACGGTCCGATAGCTCGGTTATCCCGGAAAGCGCGCCGCATACCCCCACGCGTGCGAATCGTCAATTGATTCGTGTCGGCGCGAGGGTTAGCGCCTGTCGCCGTGAGCACCAAAGCAAACCGATGGCCGGTCCCCGAACCGATGCGGCTCGCGCTTGAGGCGGCACGCGAAGCCGCGCACGCGGGCGAAGTGCCGGTGGGCGCGGTGCTGGTCAAGGACGGGGACGTGATCGCGGTGGCGGGCAATGCGACCCGCAATCCCCCCGATCCGACCGGCCATGCCGAGATGCGTGTCCTTCGCGCGGGGGCGCAGGCATTGGGGCAGGATCGCCTGAACGGATGCGACCTCTATGTGACGCTGGAGCCCTGTGTTATGTGCGCAGGCGCGATCTCCCACGCGCGCATTGCACGGCTCTATTACGGCGCGAGCGACCCCAAGGGCGGCGGCGTCGAACACGGCGCGCGGGTGTTCGAACAGGAGCAATGTATGCACCGGCCCGAAATTTATACAGGATTGGGCGAGGCCGAAGCGGCGGAATTATTGCGCGGGTTCTTCAGGGAGCGCAGACAATAGAAGGCATTTGTTCTTTCCGCTTAGTGGCCTAAACTCTCACACGATCCAAAACGGAGTGCTCCGCATGTTGGTTTGATTGCTCATTGCATTCGTCACTGACTGAAATGGCTGCGGTAAGCCTGCCTTCCGCGCGCCTTTTTCGATGAGGATATTATGAGCAAATTGAACTTCACTATCCGCCCGTTTGCGGCGGCTGATCTTGCCGCCCTTCACACCATTCGCAATACCGCATTCGCACCCGTCTACGCCTCCTTTCGCGCGCTTGTTGGCCCCGAACTCGCGCCGATTGTGTTTGCGAAGGCCGAGGACGAACAGGGGAAGTGGCTCGACACGATCTGTCGCCCGGATTCGGATCACTGCATGGCGGTCGCGACGCTAGAGGATCGCCCAATCGGGTTTTGCGATTACTCTACAGATGCACAGACGCGGATCGGGGAAATCGGGTTGAACGCTGTTGATCCTGACTATGCCGGCAAAGGCGTCGGGACTGCGCTTTACGAGCATGCCTTGAACGAATTGCGCGCCGCCGGGATGCAGGCGGCGACCGTCTCGACCGGGGGCGATGCCAGCCATGCGCCCGCACGGCGAGCCTATGCGAAGGCGGGCTTTGCCGCCGCGGTTCCGAGCGTGCACCTTTATCGCATGCTGGAGTGACGGTGGGGCTCACAGCCCCCGCCAGATCTTCGCCCTTGCCCCGTTCTTCGCCCCGAACCTGCGTGGATCGCAGCGTTTGGGCATAAAGCTCTTCGTGTAGCAGAGGCGGATTTCCTGTAGCCAACCGTCGCGGTTGAGCTTCACGCCTATCGCGTCCGCGCGCCAGCCCGGATTGGCTTCGGCAAGCGCGTTGCGGATGCGACCGGCGGTGAGGCCGCGTTCGCGCGAAATGCGGTCGTAGTCGGGGATCCGCAAGCCTTCCCACAGGATGCGCGTCACCTTGAAATAGGTTGCGGGCTTTTTGACCATACAGCTCCCGTGCTTCGCCCATTGCCGCGCCGCGAGGCGGGCGGAAGGCATGATACACATATTGCGCCGGATAAGCGCGGGGGTGGGGCGACCCTGCGTCGGGCACCATTGCGGCCACGAGCGCCCGCCATCGGGCCAAAGCCCGTGCACCACCAGCCCGAACCGCCCGAAATCGCCCGAGCACTGCATTCGATGGGAGCGCGATGTCTCGCGCGTGCGACAAAAGGCAGGCGACCAGCTGAGCGCAAGAGTGTAACCGGTGACCGGCATAACCCGCGCACGGCCTTTGGTGATCTGCGGAACGCTAGAAACCTGCGGCACACGGCATTGATAGGCTTGGGCGTGCAATGCTGAAGGGATCATCAAAGCCGCCAGAACGGCGAGAATTGTCGGTCTAGTCGAACGCATCGGAAGCCTTCTTATCCTCTGGCCTGAACCATCGGTTTCCCTTGGGTGTGAAGAGCAATCCAGCGATCATGATTGGAGTGGCCGCTGAAATTAGGCTGAACCAGAGAAATCGCGGGTAAGTGGACGCATATTCGAGGTCACTAAAGACGATCACGAGCGGGACGAAGGCCATGGCAGTTACAAACCAGCGCGCGAACCGGCTGGCAAATAGGAAGACCCAAGCTACCGGGATGAGGTCAATTGTGAATCGGGCGGAAGATTTAATGATGAGCCAATCCGCCTCGGCCTCTGTCATCGTGCCGTTATATTCGGGAAAACGTTGATTGGTGATTGGTCGAAGCGACTCACTGAGCCGAAGAAGGGCAATGCCGATTGTCAGGATTGTAAACAGCCAGATCGGCCAAGGCCGCGGGCCCTTGGCGAGCTTCATAGCGGCGTAAAGTCCAGCCCCACATCGGCCGCAGGGGCGCTTTGGGTTAGCCGACCGACCGAGACGTAATCGACGCCGCTTGCCGCCTTGGCTTTGATCGTGTCGAGGTTGATCTCGCCCGACGCCTCGGTCTTGGCGCGGCCTGCGATTAGGGTGACGGCTTCGCGCAAGAGCTCGGGCGACATATTGTCGAGCAGCAGGTGATGCGCCCCCGCCGCCAGCGCTGGCTCGATCTGGTCCAGCCGGTCCACTTCGCAGATGATCTGCGCGACGCCCGCATCGCGCGCGCGGCGCACCGCCTCGCCGACATTGTCCGCGACCGCGACGTGGTTGTCCTTGATCATGGCGGCGTCCCACAATCCCATCCGGTGATTGCTCGCCCCGCCCATGCGCACCGCGTATTTTTCGAGCACGCGCAGGCCGGGCAGGGTCTTGCGCGTGTCGAGCAGCGTGCAGTCTGCGTTAGCCCCGCCTTCCCGCATCGCATCGACATATTGGCGCGCCATGGTGGCGATGCCGGAGAGGTGCTGGACGATGTTAAGCGCGCTGCGTTCGGCGGTCAGCAAGGCGCGGGCATTTCCGGTGAGCCGCATAAGGTCAGTGCCCGGGTCAACCGCATCGCCATCAGAAACCAGCGCTTCGATTGCGCATTCGGGATCGAGTGTGCGGAAGAAGGACTCGGCAAGCGGTAGGCCCGCCACGATGATGGGATCGCGGCTGTCCATAACGCCCGAAAAGCGCGCCTCGGCGGGGATGACGCTTTCGGATGTGACATCATGCCCGCCACCTTCGAGCCCAACCCCGAGGTCTTCATCGAGCGTGTCGCGCACAAAGCGGGCGAGGTCGAAGCCGGGTAATTCCAATGCCATATGTTTCCCCGCTCGCCCTGAGCTTGTCGAAGGGCTGTCCTTCTTTCTCTGTCGAAACACTAGAAGAAAGTACAGTGCTTCGACAAGCTCAGCACGAGCGGGTTGAAAGGTTAGTGTACGAACCGCGCGACCACATCCCGGTACGACCGCGAAACCTTCACCTCGGCTCCGCTTTCCAGCACCAGAAAGCACTCGCCATTGGTATGCGGCTTGACCTGGCGGACCTGATCGAGATTGACGATGGTCGAGCGGTGCACTCGCTGGAACTTGCGCGGATCAAGCCGGCGCTCAAGATCCTTCATGGTCTCGCGCAGCACAAGCGAATTGTCGCCGGTCGAAATGATCATGTAATCGCCAGCAGCCTCGATATGCTCGATCGAAGTGACTTCGACGCGGAAGATCTGGCCGCGATCCTTCACATTGATGAGCTTTTCAAAGCGCTCGGTCGTGTCGCCGCTTTCGTCGCTGAATTGCGCCGCGCGGTCCGGTGCGACCTCGGCCAGAACGTCGAGCAATTGTTCGGCATCATCGGTCGATTTCTTGGCGGTGATGCGCTCGCGAACCCGCTCGATCGTGTCGGCGAGCTTTTGCTCATCAACTGGCTTCATCAGGTAATTGACTGCATTGGCTTCGAAAGCGCGGATCGCGTGCTCTTCAAAGGCGGTGACGAAGACAAACAATGGCGGATCGATTTCCATCACGCCTTTGACCACCGAGAAGCCGTCAAAGCCCGGCATCTGAATATCGAGAAAGACGAGATCGGGCTTCTCCGTCTTGATCTTGCGGATCGCTTCGCGCCCGTTCGAGCACGTGTCGATCACTTCGATATCGTCAAACTCCTCAAGACGGATTTGCATGCCTTGGATGGCAAGCGGTTCATCGTCGACGAGAATTGTGCGGATGGTCATGCGGATGATCCCAATGTGCGCCCGGGGTTCAGGGAAATGACAGTCGCGCTTTCGCCAGAGGGTTTGGACTCAGGCTCAGCTGCGGTGCCTTGGCCGGGCGCTGCGGGGGCGGGGGACCCTTTGGCAGCGCTTTCGGCCGCGGGTTCGCTGGCGCTTTCGCGAGCCCGCTGGAATGGAATTTCGATGATGACTTCAAAGCCACCACCGGGTTCGGATTTGATATCGAACACGTGCTCAAGACCATAGGCCTGCTGCAAGCGGTTTCGAATATTGGTCAGGCCGACGCCGGTTGAGACGTGCCGGTTTGTGGCATCGGCGGATGGATCAAACAGGCTGCGCTGCTCGGGGCCTTCTGCCCCCGGGCCGGAGTCGGCAACACTCATGCGCAGCCGGTTGCCAATAATCCGCGCAGAAACAGAAATGCGCGCCCCTTCCTCCAGCGGGCTGACTGCGTATTTGATCGCGTTTTCGACCAGAGGTTGAAGCAGCATCGAAGGGAGCATCGCATCGCGCGCGGCCTCTTCGATTTCGAAATGGGTGCGCAGCCGATCTTCGAACCGCATCCGCTCGATATCGAGATAGAGCTTTAGCGTCTCGATCTCCTGGTCGACTGTCATTTGAGAGCCGGGCTCGGCGATCAGCGTATGGCGCAGAAAGCTGGAGAGGCGCGACAGCATCGCGTCGGCCTGTTTGTTCTGTTTCAGCAGGACGAGCGTGCTGATTGAATTCAAGGTGTTGAACAGGAAATGCGGGTTCAATTGATAGCGGAGCATGGCCAATTGCGCCGATGTAGTTTCCGCTTCAAGCCGCTGGAGCCTGTCCGCCTGCGCCTCCACCGTCAAAAAGTAATTTATGGCGTAGTAGAGCGCGCTCCAACCCCCAAGCAGCGTCATCGGGATATAGGACAGACCGATGAAGCGCTGGGCAAAGGTCGTTTCGCGGCTTACCCCGTAATAAACGCCTTGGACCAAGGCATCGAGCGTGGCCTGAACACCCACCGCGATGAACAAGACCACCACAGTTGAGACCCAGGTCACAAAGGCCCGGCGGTTGATAAGTCGGCGATAGATGACCGACAGGATAAGGCTGATCGAAAAGCTGGTGATGGTGGCGACCAGAATTACCACCAAAAGGTCCCAGGGCCGGTCATTGGCCAGCGCCGAAACAGAGCGCAGCAAGAACGCACCACCCCAGCCAGCTGACTGGAGAATCCAGAACGCTCTGTTCTTGCTCGAGAAGAATGGAGTAGGCTGGATCGGGAGCATTGCCATAATGTGCGTATTTAGCGCAAAATTGCCAGCAGGGCAGCCGATTTTACGCGCACACAGCGCATGACTGCCTCAATCGGTCGCGGGTTGCTTATTCTTGGGCTCGATATCGCGCCGGAAATGAACCGACCAATCGGCCTTTCCCTCGCTTGCGATCAGTGCGCGGATTTGAGGCAGCTCGGCTTCAATAAACTCGACTCTTTCATCCCACCCGTCATGCGTGCGAGCACGGAATAGGCCGCCGTCATGGGCTTTGCCCCATCTGGTCATGAAGCGTGCGGCTGCGGCAGGATCATATCCGGCATTGGCCATTAGCCACGGCATCAAGCGGTCGGCCTCGCGCTCGGTGCGGCGGACATTTCGGCGCTTGCGCTGGTTCTCGTCCAGCCAGATGCTGTGACCGAGCAGGCTGTGCGCAAGTTCGTGCGCGACAACTCCGGCAAAGACCTCTTCTTCATAAGCAAAGCCCGGGAAGTAGGCTCCGATGGAAACACGCCCCCTGCCACCGCGCGCCAGGTCAGCGTTTCCGATAAGAGCAAAGCGAGCAGCACAAACCGGGACTGACCTTAGCGTGACGTCTTCGCCAAGTGGGAAGCGCACTGTGATTTGGCCCGCGCGCTCAAGCTCCATGTCGATATAATCATGCACAAATTCGAGCCGTTCCCAATGCATGCGCTCACCTGCTGGCCATGCGTTGGGATCGAGCGCACCAATGCCCGAAATCTCGCGGTTGGTACGAAACGCGCCTGACAGTGCGGCGGGAGAACCGCGCGCGGCGGTTTGCACAGCGAAATCACCGCCCAGGCTAAGCGCATTGCGCGCGATCGACGGCTCACCATAGCTGCGCAGATCCTGCAATTGCAGACCGACCGATTGCACGCGCTCGGAGCAGAAATCGACATTGCCGCGCACCAGTTTCCAACCGACATTCTGGAGCTTTTGATCGAGCGATTGAAACTGCCCAATAGCAGCGCGTTCGGCAGAATAATCGATATCGGCGGCGTCAGGCGTGGCGGCGAGTGGGGCGGCCAATGCAACCGCACCCAAAAGGCCTGCCAATCCCGACACAAGCCGTGTCCGCATCAGCTGGCTTCGGCGCTCTCGGCCTCTGTGCCAGCGTCGTCGATGGCCTCTTTGAGCGCATCATAACCGACATAGCCGGGGATCGCTGTCGATCGGGTGATCCAGCCAGGAGTGCCATTGAAGCCCAGTGACTGAGCAAAAGTAAGATTGCTGGCGAGCTCGACTGTGACCGCTTCGGAGGCTGCATCCTCGCGGGCGCGCTCAAGGTCCAGTCCGGCTTTGCGAGCCGCGGCTTCGATGGACTCTGGCGTTGATGGCCCCAGTTCGAACATCGCTTCGTGAAATGCGCGATATTTGCCTTGCATCGCCGCGGCTAGCGCCATGCGCGCGGGCTGGTCGCTGCCTTCGAAGATCGGCCATTCGCGCATCACGACCTTTAGCTCGGGGTCTTGCTCCACAAGCCGCGTGACATCGGCCACGCTGCGTTCGCAATAGCCGCAATTGTAGTCGGTGAATTCGACCAGCACCTTGGAGCCTTCGGGATTGCCGATCACTGCACCGGGGAAGGGCTTGTATATGTCGTCACCCAGCCCGGCGAGCTGCTCGCTCATTTGCTGTGTCTGATAAGCCTCTGCCATTTGTGGCAGCATGTCAGGGTTGGTCAGAAGGAATTCGCGTGTGCGATTGTCTGCCAGGCCGGTAAAAGACCACAAAGCCGCCCCGAGAAAACCGAAGACAAGCGCCATGAACGCGGTCGCGAGGGTGTTGCGAAGATTAGTCAACATCGAGAATTCCGGAAGATTGGGTAGCGCGGGGACTAGGCGAACGCTCTAGCGTGAGACCCTAGCGATTGTCACGCAAGCGTTCCAGTTCGGCGCGTGCTTGCAAAGCGATATCCTGCGCTCGGATCCAGTCAGGCGAGCCACGTGGCAAGCCCGCCTCAGCGGAGATCGCGCTGCGCAGGGCCTGCGGATAGCGACGCGCCATGACCTGTTGTTCGGCGCTGGCGAGTTTGGCGCGAGGAATGTCTCCGCGCGCGGCATAGACCACGCCAAGCTGATACCATGCGAACGGATTGAAGCGGTCGCGCGCAACAGCTGCGCGCAAAACGCGCTCTGCTTCGTCATAATTTGTCTCGTCTTCGGTCGCGATTAGCGCGTGGCCGAACATCGATGCAATCAAGGGCTGATTCAGCGTCATCTCGGTTGCCCGGCGCAAGGGTGCTAGAGCTTCCTGTGGGCGGCCGGATTCGAGCAGGATTTGCCCTTTGACTTCGAGGAAATAGGGGTTGTCCGGCTCCATCGCGAGCAAGGTATCGGCTTCGCTTAGCGCCTTATCGATCTGCGCATCCTTATTATAGGCAAAGGCGCGGGCATAACGTGCAGGGATACTGGTATCGGATTCGGGGTAAATGCCGAGTGTTCGCTGGGGCTCGGCCAGATAGCCGAACAGCTTGGCCCGCATGCGGACAAACCGCTCCTGCAATTCAGGGTCGGGCGGAGTGTCCCAAGCGGCGTCTTTCTCATAGATACCACGCAAGGTCGCGAGGCGGTCGCCCGCAAGCGGGTGTGTGCGGGTGTAGGCGGCTTCGTCGGCCTGGCTGTAACCGCGACGAATTTCCAGATTGCGCAACCGCTCGAAGAATTTGAGCGACCCGCGCCCCGTGATGCCTGCGCCTGAAAGATAGCGCGCACCTGCAAGGTCAGTCGCAGCTTCCTGGTTGCGGTTGAAGGCGAGGAAGCTGCCCAACGCTGCCTGCTGACCCGCCATGAGCGCGCCGATGGCCGCATCACCCGCGCCTGCGAGCGCCGCACCGACACCCAACAGCAGCGAAAGGATCGTGATCCCTTGCGCCTGACTGGTCCGCTCATTGAAGCGGACCACGTGACCAGCGGTGATATGACCGAGTTCGTGCGCAATCACGCCTTGAACCTCGTTTGCGGTCTCCGCCGCGTTGATCAGGCCTGCGTGGATATAGACCACCTGACCGCCCGCCACGAAGGCGTTGATCGAAGTATCGTTGATCAGCACGATATCAACATTGCCGGGTTCAAGTTCGGACGCTTCGATCAGCGGCGCTGCCATGTCATTGAGCAGCGCCTCTGTCTCGGCATCGCGAAGCACGCTCTGCGCAAAGACGGGTTGCATCGCAAATGCAAAGCTTGCGAAGAGCGCGATCAAAGACGCGCGAAAAGCGTGGAGGCGGAGCATATCCGTGTGCGTTAGCGCTTTTCTGCCTGAACCGGAACTGAAGTTTGGTCGCGGCCGGTATCACTGCGCGCCGAAACCGAAAGGGCGAATTCGGCAATCTGTTCGTCTACATCACGCCGATTGCGCCACGGCGATGCGAGCGAAATCAGCGGATCGTTATGGGTCATCTCGGGATAGTATCGGGTCTCGACCGCGCCGCCTGCCGCTTCGATTTGCTTCGCCAGCCCGCGCGAATTGTGGACGGCGACCAGATCATCCTTCTCGCCATGGATTAACAGCAAGGGCGGCGCGTCGCCGCGAATATGCGCAAGTGGCTGCGTCGCCTCGGGTTCAGTTGCTTTTCCAAAGGCGTTGATCGTCGATTCGCTGTCAAACGGGTAGAAATCGTAAGGACCCGATAGTCCGACCACACCTGCGATATCGTCGGGCGAAAGGCCTTTGCGGCCAAGCCATTGTTGTTCGAGCGCCGCCATCACGACATTGTAAGCGCCTGCGGAATGTCCGGCGATGATAATGCGATCAGGATCGCCGCCATATTGAGCGATGTCATCGTGGGCCCATGCGATGGCGCGGGCTGTATCCTCAATCATGGCGGGGTAGACGCCGTCGGGATGCAGGCGATAGCCGGCCAGTACAACCACGAAGCCCTTGGAAACGAAGGCGCGCGCCAGAAATCCGTAATCGACCGGATCCCCGCTGCGCCAAGACCCCCCATGGGCAAACAGCAGCACCGGCAATGCGGCGTCCGAAGGGTCGCGTTGGGCCGGACCCCATACAATGAGCTTTTGCGACGGGTGTTTGCCGGTTGAGATTGTCGCCTGAAGCCGAGCACCGGCATCACCACCGATTATCCGGTCGACTGTTGATAGAACAGCCGGTCCATTGCGGGCAATTGCGGCTTGAAGAGCAATTCCTGCGATCAAGACGATCAGCACGGTCGCGCCCAAAACCCAAAGCATGATTTTCACTCTAACGGACCCTCTTGCCTCACAAACGGCAAGCGCGTTTGCCGTCCCTTTATTCAGGGGCGCTTAGCGGGGTCGCATGACTGCGTATAGGGGTGCGTCGGAGCTCAGTTTCGGGAGCGCTTTAGCCAACCAGCTTGCGGGCGGCGCGCTCAACCATTGGCACGTCGTTTTCGATTTCGCCGAGCACGACCACATTGCCCACACCGTCGCGGCGAACCATGACAAGCGAGAATTCGGGGCCATCGGGTGACACAGCTTCGAAAGTCATGGCTTCGAGTTGGCGCAGTTTCTTCTTGAGCGCTTCGCGAACCTCGTTGACCGCTTCGACTTGCTTACCGCTTTCCTCGCGCCGCAGGCGTCGCTCTGCCGCCACAACGCCCTTCAGGCCACCATCGGCCTTGCCAAGAAATTCGGCCAACTCACCGCGACTCAACTCTTTGCGATGCGCGTGGCTCAGCACTGCTGCATATTCGGTCAGACGCGTTTTGTCGTAGTCGCTGCCAAACACCAGTTTCACTACGGGTGTCATCGGCGCGCGATCCTGAACCACGAGGCCGTTTTCCTCGATCAGTTCGGCGTAGTCCTCCGGTGCATCCTGAGCCGCGAGCGAAACGTCATAGGCGCGGCCGACTGCGGCGTAGAGTGCCTGGCGGCTGCGATCTTCCGAGGCGCGGGCAGTGTGAGCGAGTTCGCGGGCCGAGGCGAGACAGTCATACAGCCCATCATCGTCGTGCACTTGGTGATCTTGATCGACTGGTGCGTCGTCATCCGCATCGAGCTCGGCAGGTTTGGCCGCGGGTGCATCATTCGGTGCAACCTTGGGCTCCGCATCACCGTTATCGGTGGGTTCGAGGTCAACCTCGTCGAGATCAAGCGCCTTTTTGGCTGGCGCTTCGATGAAATCGCTTAGCGAGGCAAAGCCGTAATCGGGTTCGCCGTCATCCTCGTCCTCTTCCTCGTCATGGCCATCATCAAGCGCGAATTGACCAAAATCAGGCACGAGTGGATCACTCACGCCGTGACTTTCTGCGGTTTCTTCGTCCTCGTTTTCGGAGTCGGAGCCGGATGGCATGTCGTCCAATGGCGAGTCTGCCCAGTCTGTTACTGGGTCGGTGTGATGCTTGTGCGGAGTGGCTTCGGGCTCTTCCCGATTGGCACCGTCGATTGCCTGGTCGATTTCGAGCAACAGCTCGTCGGCGGTCGCCTGATCGGCCATTTCCTTCCAATTGATCACACCAAAGACAAAATCGATGGTTTCATCATCGCTGGAAAACGGCAGCAGAATGCCGCGATACAGGATCGATGCGCCGCGCTGATTTACAAATTCCGCTTCGAACCCGATCGGGGCCTGATTGGCGATAATCTGCATATAATGGTCGGTAATCCGGCTCAGGAGCGAGCGCGGCGGAACGTCTGAAAGCCGGGCAATCGGGCCATCGGCACCGCACTCCTCGCCCAGCTTCTCGCCAAGGAACTGCACGACAGGGTCCTCGATACCGACGGAGAAGTCGAGCAAGACGCTGTTGGGGCCGAAATCAGGCAGATTCTCCGGATTTAGATCTTCTACCGAGGGAAAGCTTAGATCACCCAGCAAGCTGGCCCAATGGTTGTAGGCGCGGACCTGCATCCGGCGTTCATCTTGGCCGATGGCCGCGGGCGGCAATTCGCGAGAGCCTTCGTCATGTTGAGCGCTGTCGGACGCTGCATTGTGGGGATTATCCCGGGCATCCCAATCCTGGCTGTCGTCGCCCGAGTCCTTGGAGTCGAAATTTCCCCGCAACGTATCCATGATCGCAAAACGCCCTGTGGTGACCGATAATCATCAGCGTTCTGGCGCGACGTGGTAAACATTGCGTTAAGTTGTGCGGGAAAGTTGTCGCGGTTCTCGCGGTGTCAAGCTGGCTTGGGCCGACTATTTTCGAGCGATCACCAATAACGCATCTTGATGGTCAACCGCTGGGTGCCCGATCCGTGCTTGAACACGGCGTCCTTATAGCTTGGTGGCCCCATCACGACCTTGGCGTCGCGCGAAAAGCCATAGCCTTCCTTAGGGATCATCCCGAGCCGGCGGTCCGCCTTGCCGTTGTTGTTTTCATCATGCAGCAGCGCAATCGCATAGCTGCCAGCCGCAACCCCGGTGAAGCGGATAGTCACCGACTTCTTCGCGGGCACCACAACACGCTTGGCCTTGGGGTCCTTGTTGCATTTGGGGAAGGACTTGCGATCCGCAGTAATACAGGCGCGCACGACGCCTTCGGATGAACGGATATTGGTGACCGTGATCACGACATCGCTCGCCATCGCAGGAGCCGCCGCACCGGCGATTGCGCCCGCCGTCAGGATGCTCGCCGCCTTTACCGCTCTGCGCGTGCGGCCCTTTGCTCCAAACGCCGTGAAAGGCCGCGATCCGTGCCGCAAAGCCGATCCCAAAAGCGAAAATACAGCCCGTAATTGCATTGATATTCCTCGTGATGCCGCTCGTGATGGCTGGCCGTTATCAAGCCATAACCCAATGACGAATGAACAAGCCAGCGAGGAAACACCTCCCAACCCATATGATTTGTAACACCCATGATGGTCGCGATGGTCAGGAAGACGCCCAATGCGGCGGCATGGACCGGTATCGCGAAAACCAGCAGCGGGATGAAAATCGCGCCCAGCACCGCCTCGATCGGGTGAAAGCTCATCGCGGTCCATGCGGTTGGCGGTCGGCTGTCATGGTGGACCGAATGCGCCAGCCGGAACAGCCACGGGACATGCATCGCGCGGTGAGTCCAGTAAAACCACGTGTCGTGCAAAAACAGATAGAGCAGCAGCGAAACCGGCCAATACCACACGGGATAGTCGGTGACGTTGGCATAGATCAGCGTCAGGTCATGGTGCAGCCAAAGCCACATGACGATCCCCGCCGGAACGCCGTAAATGCCCGCCGAGAGCATCGACCAGCGAATCTCGCGCCGGATCTGGGGTGCGAGGCCATCGTAAAGCCCCGGGCGCAACCGCTTGGTCGCCCACGAAAACAGACCGCTTGATAGGAGATAGCGCAAGGCGACAATCACCGTCAGCGCGAAACTGGACCACAGGATCGCAAGCGCAATGGGTGTGTCGGCATCAATCACAATTCAGCGGTATGCGCGCTTTGCCTCTGCAAAACAATGCGTTTCAACTGGGCGTTTCAACTGGAGCGGGCGTGTTTGCGCCTCAATCGTCGCCTAACTGGCCGTATCAAGCTTCGCGCAATGCGGGTCGAGCGTGGTCGTGTGCCTGCGCATCGCCATGCGGGCGAGATGCTCCACCTGCGCCTTGCGTCGCGCCGCCGCCAGCGCGCCAAGCGGGGCGTTGCGCACGATCTCTGCATCATAGCCATCGGCGACGATCACGCCGCATTGCTCGGGCAAGAATGCTTCGCTTTCGAGAGGAGCCCGATCAAGCCCTGACGCAAGACCCCAATAAAAGCGGTCGCAAAAATCGAGATATTCGGGCCATTTGCCATCACCCAGCAGATCGCTGCGCGCGACCTTGATCTCGACAATCGTGATCAGGCCTTTTGCATCGATCCCCATCAAATCGGCGCGGCGACCGTTTTTGAGCGGAACCTCGGACAGGCACCAGATGCCGTTGCGCGCAAACAAGCGCATGATCCCGCGCGCTACATCTTTTGCCGCGATATCTGCGACCGGGCCCGCGTCGGGAGTTGAATAAAGTGTTTCGACCATGCTTCATCGCTGGAACATAGAGCGAACGAAGTCAAGTGAAGTCAGTCGACGCCGCGCTCGTCCGGTCGGTCCTGTGAAGCGAGCAAATTAAGCACTTTACCGCGTGCCACATAGTACTCGCGCCACAGCGCAAGCGCTGGTGCGGTGGTGTCCTGGCCACGATCGGAAAGCATTTTGAGGGCTGCGATTCCCGGTTTGACCATCGCATCCATGTCCGTGAGCGCTTCGCGCGCCAAAGCACTCTGCCAGCGCGCTGCATTCTCAAGCAATTGTGAGAACGCATCTGCCCCGACCTGATTGCTTTCGGGCGCTAGACCCGCCAGTCGCGCTAGGGATTGCGCCTGAAGCTGTAATTGCCCCCACACCTGCGCGGCCACACCGATTGGATGCAATTCGGGCGACGCTGCGGCGCGCATTGCACGCGTATCTTCGGGAGGCAGCGCTGACATGAGGTCGGACTAGCCGGATGCGATTGCCGATTGGTTAAGCCAAGTGTGGCGAGCTCACTCTTTCATTGTCGGCATAAGATATTGGACTGGCGAAGCCTCGTAAGGGTTGCTATCGCGCACCGCCGACCGGCGAATTGCACCCGTAGCTCAGCTGGATAGAGCGCTGCCCTCCGAAGGCAGAGGCCAGAGGTTCGAATCCTCTCGGGTGCGCCATTATTTCAATAGTTTAGCGATATCGCTTGGGCTGCGTACGAAAAAAGTACGGAAAACTAGGTGTGTGAAAACCCGCATTGGCGTCGGCGTACCGCCCTGAACTCCATTGGCCGGATATGCACAGCTCTAGGTTGAGTTTGGCATCTACTCACCGAACTCGTCGTACTGGCCATAATCATTGACCGGGTTACCGTCGGCATAACCTTCAGCTCCATTGGCGGCGTTGCGGGCTCGCTCTTCCAATCGGTACATGATCCCAACTAGCATGCCGACGGCGACTTCGCAGCGTGCCGAGGGGCGCTGTGCGTCGCAATTTGCCTGTGCATTCTCAACTTGGTTCTGCAATTCGAGTGATTGGCGATGGATATCGCTAGCTACCTCGTCTGGAATCTGAGGGTTCTCATTTAGGATTTCATCAACTGGGGCGTAGCCGCCGGAAAATTCAGGCAACAGGTCATTTGAAATTTCGTCACAAGCCGAAACGGTGATCAAACTTAATATTGCAATAGCTCTAAGCATTTCTGCGTTCCTTGTTTGAGCAACTACGACTGGTCGTGCCCACCATGGGATGACCATTAGTGACTATAGTCCCTAGAGTGCAAGCGCGATTGGCGGTCCAAGCTCCGGGATGGATTGGAACAAAGTCGTTGCTGCGAATGTGAAAAGACTGCGCTTGGAGCGCGGACTGACCCAGGAACGCCTCGCTCATGAGTCAGAACTCGACTTGACCTACGTGGGCGGCATCGAGCGCGAGCGACGCAATCCGACGGTCGATGTTCTGGGCCGGATCGCTTCGGTTCTGGGCGTCACGCCTAGCCAACTCTTGGAAGATGATCAGTGCTCAACAGCCCAAAAGAGCGACTAGAGTTCGACATCCCATCGTCGATAGACAAAGCCGTCGCTGCCATCGGCTAATTCTTCACATGGCAAAGCCTCACCAGAACGGTAGACCGTATGAAGCGTCGGTGAGGGCTGCTGTCGATCCCGGTCGATGCCGCTGATATCCCAGTTTGAGCATGACACATACAAGCGATCTCTGTCGCGGTAGCGTTTCGAGAGCATCGCGCGTTTGGCCCTCAGGGTCCCACCATTTCCCATGCGGTCATGTGTTGGGTTCACGATGATATCGGCCTGCATCATGGCGGCGCGAACGTCGGGGCAGATGTGTTTGGGATGGTGCCGCCCCTGCACAATGTTCAGCTCACCGCAGATGAGCCCGAAGACTTGGTAGCCTCGCACTTCACCAGTCCGGTCTGCGAGTTGAAGCCTTAGTCGCGTCACCGCATCACACTGGCTGTCAGTGGCCTCTTCGGCTCTTCAAAAGGCTTGCGACCCAAACCGGTGCAGCGCGTGAGGCTTTGGTCCAATCATCCAGAGCGAGTGGCGTGACGGATCGCCTACACCGACCGTTGTTTCGTGATGGACCTCAACCACCACCGCCAAACTTCGGTTCAAAGCTGCGATGCCCCTCGACAGGTCGGCAAGCTCGTGGATGGTGTCCACCGCATATCCCGCCGTCACAAGCAGCGATGGCTGATAGAGTTGAACACAACCCAGGATAATCTCGACCCGTCTGGCAGGCGGTAGCACCATTCGCGGACCATGCTTTGCGAAGGACAGCGTTCCGGTGTCTAGCGTCGAACGATCCATCAGTACTCTCGCGCGAGCATGACGGTGAGCACGCGGCACGTTCGCGCTGGGTCAGCAGGGTCTTCCGACCCGTATTTCAGCTCGGGATCATAATAGTCGATCTTCCAGAAGACCTTCTCGCCACGATACCTAAACGCTCCGAAGTCTCGCTCGCCGTGTGGATCGTTGGCCTGGGTGAAGTCGTTGTGGTCGCGAACTTGAGACAGGATATCGACCGCCGCGCTTTCGCCTAAGCTCAGGATGCCTTCGGTCACAAACACCTGCCCCGGTGTCTGACCCCTTCGCAATTGGTCGTTCAACCTTGCTATCTTCGCAGTGCGTTCATTCGCGGACTGCAGGCACACGTCTTCCTTCTGACAAGCCATGTCAGTTCTCCTTTTTCAGATTGTTGGGATTGCGGCGATCTCGGTGCCGCGACCGATCAGAGCATTCTGATAAGTTTACGCTGAGCGTCTCGGTCGCCCATGATTTAGCGCTCTGTAGTGGTCAGAGCGCGATGTCCGGCAAGCTCCTGCACATCGCGAAGCGACCCGCCTGCCTTGCTGATCGCTCTGGCCGAGCGCGTAATGAACGTGCGCCTTCCCGAATGCGATGACGCTCCGACTATCCCTATGTCTGCGTAGGCTGCCGCGAACCAGTTCACGATGCTCTGCGCTGTCATGGGACCGCCTCGCTCTGACATGACGATAGGTCCAGTATCAGGCCTGCCTGATTGTTTGTGATGCGAGCGAAGCGCTCTCTTCAAATCTGTATGCATGGGGATCAATCGCCCGCTGCCATACTTCGCAATCGATGCAGAGATCGTCAGCTGGTCGCTTATCTTGCCGTCCGATGTCAGTGCCATTGGCCAAGTGAGACCTGCTATCTCGCAGGCCCTAAGCCCAGCTTTGAAGCTGGCTTCAACGATCACGCGATTGCGGGTTCCATGCCGAAGCGAGCCGACATGCTCCTGAAGCAGGCGCACGTCAGCAGGCTCCAGCATCCTTGCTGGTTGCCTAGTCATTGTCTGTCCTTTGGGAAACGTCGCGCTCGAACCGCACTAACGCTGTGACTAGCAAAGCAAATGGAAAATGTCAAATAACATCATTGTATCAATGATTTAAGGCCGAGTCATTAACTTCCTCAAGTAGATCGGAATCGTCGAGCTCTGGTGATGGGAGCGCAAGCATAATGCGCCGCTCAAGTCGGGCCTTGGGCCTTGGCTTGCCCGAGACCCAAACCGTCATCTTCGTACTCGACCAATGCACTTGCGCTCCGCATGGGCACCGAAGCATGTAGACGCCATTCGGCTCTTCACTCCATCGGCCCTTTATGCCCAGATCTTCCAAGAAGTCTTGGAAGTCTGCTTTGGACCCTTCGAACTTGAGCTTTGCCATCATTTTTCCCCTTCGCTCAGTTGGCAAAGGTGAATTTACAGTGGCCAATTTGCATTCAATCTGCGCGAGTTCAACGGCGCCAGCGTGGCAGTTTGTGGGCCGGGAGCGGCATGTCCGGTTTGAAGCTGAAACACTTCGATAGCTGGCACTTGAAGAACGACCTATTCGTGATCAGTCGATCGTCAGCTTGAGAGCTCAAGCGTATCATTTATCTGCCAACGCAATCACCCGTGCCGTCAAACCGGCGATATCGCCGCCTGCGACGCTTTGCGTCTACTCAAATGAATGGATAGGCTGACACTACAGCCCCCAAATTTCATTGGCGCGAATTCGACCGGGCGATATATGCGGAAATGATTCGTACATCTTTGTGAATAAAGGAAGGCGTCCTTAGTACCAGAGGCTAATCCTCAGATTTATCGCTACTAGGAACTGGCGCTCCGAACGGTACAGTGAATCGAAACTCTACACGGTTGCCATCGGTTTCGATCGGACTGCGGACTTCGACTAGATCCGTTTTCTGGGGCACAGCTTGGTTCCTGCCTAGCCTTACAGCTACGACAGTGACCATCACCTGCGATGTGAGTGCGATTGCATATCGCCGAGCCTGTTTGCCAGCGTGCTTCTTCGCTCCCCCAAGGTTCTTCGTCTCCTTGCCCTCGTACTTGTTCTCCACAAGCACTCGGTCAGCTAGAACGAGGTCGGTTTCTCCGCCGCCAACCTCGGTACCTTCTCTGACTGAGACACGGGCAGACCGACAATGATCACGCAGCTGCTTCTGCAGGTCCGCTTCATCCTTTACCTCGCTGCTAACCCGATCGCTTTCGAACCAAAGGTCAATAAAACTGAAGAGCGCATCAAGAGTCGTGGTAAAAGCATCAAGGTCGGCTCTTGTTAGACCAGACTGTAAGTGCTGATTGGCTTTTGCGGTCAGCGTTGCCGCTAAATTCGGATTCTCGCCCGCCCAATTCTTCGGCACGCGGAGGTCGTCAACTCGCAGGGTTAGAAGTGAGTGCTTCTTCTCTGTGAGAAGGTCTGCCGCATCCTGATCCAACAGGCCTAACTTGACCATCGGTGGCAACCAACTTGGATCGACCATTGTGCCGGCTTTGATGAATCCATTCGCGTTCGAACTCATAACAACGCCGAAGCGGGTCAAGAATTCGATACTCGAAGCTAACGCAATGACCGGCAGGACTGAACGGGGGCAGAAGACAAAACCGGTGCGCTTTTGAAGGTCATAGGCATCAGCCCATTTTACCGGATTGAATGAGAACTCTGGGACCTTAAGCGTGCCATCTGGGTAGCGCGCCATTATTCGGATCGCGTCAGCCTTGCGTTTTGGCAAGTCTACGATGACCTGTTCTGGACCAATATCCTGCAGCGAAGAAACAAAGGCAGCCATTCGCTCACGGTCTACACCTTCTTTGTGAAGGGCTTCACTGATTTCGAGGGCTCGCGCGTGTATCGCCGCTCCTACTTCATAGCGCTGTGCTAATGTGTTCAACGCTTTGAGGACCCGTCGCCAAAGCTTGTTGCGCGTGGACTCTCCATCCTCTCCAGCGAGAGCATCGGGCATTGCAATCAATCTAGAACGAAATGCAAACGCTCTGTGAAGCAAGTCTCGCTTTAGTATGCCTTCCGCCAAACGTTTCGCTGGCGCGGATGTCATAGAGACTTCTTTATGGGTAACTTCACCCGCAAATATACGAATGAGCGTGTCATCCCCAACAGGCAGAAAGATTTCGTCCAGACTCAGACGATGCCCTCGATCGCGCTCGGCCACCAATAGCATTCTTTGGGCCATGGCTTCCGCCGCACGAACTTTGTGATGGTGATACAGCCGGTCATAAAGGAAGGTCCGACCGATAAGCATCTGTTCGAATGAGCCGAAACCAGACGCAGCGATTCCGATCTGATGCACTGGATGCGGCTTCCTTTCGGCGATCCTATTCCGGGTCGCATCATCCGCCATTGGGGTATTGTCTTCCCGCATCTGGAGAACCTCCAGGCGCGAAAGGAGTCGATCTGTGTCGAAACCAATCGCAAGGCCAGCATGGTGAGCGTCGCGGCTCAGATAATCCATGCGATCCGCGTCAAGTTGGCTACTGATCAGTGCCGAGAGGTGATCAGCGCCGGGCCCATCTAGCGCACCGACGACGCATGCTACTAGCTGGTCCTGAATTGCTTCGGTCTTTTCCCAATTAGGCAATGGGAAATCGCCGTCCGCAAAAACACTACGAACTGGCTCGGAATAGATCATCATTATTGAGACGATCTCAGAGGGCGCCGGGGCTGAGTTAAGTTTGTAAGCTGCTTTCAAGAGCTGGCGGACAACCTCAAGTTCTTTTCGCCAATCGTCATTGGATGTCAGCTCTCCGAGTGGAGACGTTACTTCGAGTACAGGCTCAATCGCATGGCTGAATGGTCCATGGCCTAAATCGTGAAACATGGCGGCTAATCGCAAGCGATACCGGTCAGCTTTGCTTATTGCTGGAATATTCGCGGCGGAGTTCGCCTTGTCGCCATTCCATCGCTCTATTCTACGTTCTAGGGCGTCCACCATTCGGTCTACTGTTACGACAACCCCGATCAGATGCTCAAGGCGATCATGGACGGCCCCCGGGAAAACTAGATAAGCTAGTCCTAGCTGGCGAACTCCGCGCATCCTTTGAAACAAGGGCGTATCGAGGAGCGCAACTTCCCAAGGGAGTAGTTCAACAGTACCCCAGACAGCATCATTGATTTGCTTGGATCGAAACTCTGACGAACCAAGCTTCTGGTGAAGAGAATCAAGCCATTTGTCGCAGAGCCGATCGAAAGCTTGCGTCAACTCCGGCGCATCGGCGCGCAACCGTGATCGCAAGCCCCCTGACATGATCCACTCAGGCGTCCTCGAACTGCCCGGCATCCTTAGCTCTGATTTCCTCGCTAAGCTCCACGAGCTTCGCGCCGAGCTCTTGGGCTAACGCTAAATCCAAACCATAATTGATTGCGATTTCCGATGCCTCATCTGGCTCGAGTGTGATCAACGTAGCCTGATAGGTTGGGTTCGGTTCGCTGGTGAGCATTGCCTCTTGTGCCGCAAGCAGGATATCTGGCAGCTCAAAGCACCGCAGTCCTACCCCGGTCGTTGAAAAACTGAGGTCAGCGAGCGTTTCTGGAAGATCTGAACGCAACTCACAAAGCGTGCGGTCAAGAATTCCATGAGACGTTGGCATGGGGGCTTGACGGTCACCCAGACGCCACAAAGCGACGAGCAGTTCAGCCTGCTCATACCGTCCCGGCATGAAATATCTCCTCGACTTGATCTTGTGTGTTATTAGGCGCATTTAAAACAGGCCTCAACAACAGATAGAATGCTTGTCCACCCCCAATGCCCCTGAAATTCAATACTCGCCAAGCTCAACAGCTCACAGGCATTCGGCGTGAGCAATTGCGGCATTGGCGCAAGGTGCTTCCGCCGTTGATTGGGCGTGACGGGCGTAGCGATCTCTATGAATTCAGCGAAGTCATCGGTTTGGCGGTTATCGAGTCAATCGTCGGGCAAATGGGAATCGCTGTCTCGAGGCTTGAGGCATGTGCCCAAGACATCTTCGCGATCATCGCTGAAGGACTTGAAAGCAGCTCGCTCCCACCGGTCTTGCATTTGTCAGATGACGGTTCGGTATCCGTCGATGCACCAACCACTGGAATTGCGTACTGCGTGATAAACGTCCCAAGGGTCGTGGAAAAAGTGCAGGATGGCCTTGCTCCGGACGCCCGCAAGCAATTGAGATTGCCTCTTCTCAATGTCTGACATCTCACCCGCATCTCACACTGCCGGTTTATGGCCAATCGCAGGGGCATCGCTAGCATGAGCGACGAGTTCACCAGCTTCCATCCAACAAGCCCTCGATCCCCTCTTCAAACCGCTGCGGCAGTTCAAGCGGGTCCCCCCATATCCCCTCAGGGAAGGATCTACCTCTACGATCCAGACGAATGGGAGGAATTCACGAGAGAGTGGGCAGCTTGGCGAGAGAAACGGTACACAAAGATCGAAAAGTACGGCGGCTCCGGCGATAAAGGGATCGATGTTGCAGGCTTTACCGACGCAGACGAGCTACTTGGCGTATGGGACTGCTATCAATGCAAGCATTACAGTCATCCCTTGAACCGTTCCGACGGCCTCAAGGAAATCGCGAAGATCATCTTTTTCAGTCTGCGCGGGGACTACGCGCCACCACGAAAGTATCGTTTCGTTGCACCCCGCGGCATATCAACCGCATTCAGCCAACTGCTTTCAAATTCGGTAAAGCTCAGGGAAGCTCTAATCGAGGATTGGCCCAAGCTGGTGGCTGTCTTGCCACCAGGGACACCACCGAAAATTGGGTCTGAACTCTCAGACCATTTAGATGGTTACGACTTTACCACTTTTGGCAGCGTTCCCCTCGCAACGCTTGTCGAAGAGCACTCGCACACAAGTTTCCATATCGCTCGATTTGGAGGCGGTTTGGGAGACAGACCACCAGCGCCCGCCGTCCCAGATCAAATCGGAGCAAACGAAGCTCGATATACCCGCCAGCTGCTAGACGCCTACTGCGACCAACATGGCGCGGAGGTCAATCTGAGCAACCTCGGAAAACAAAAGCGTTTCAAGTCACATTTTTCTCGATCGCGTGAAGCATTCTTCCATGCGGAATCCTTGCGAGTGTTTGTTCGTGACAAGGTCGTTCCAGGCACATTCGAAGGCCTTCAAGATCAAGTGCATGCGGGTGTCGCCGACGTCCACGAGCGGGAATTCTCTGATGGATTTGAACGAGTATTGGCTGTTGTCGCCGCTGCTCAATCCCTAAATCTTTCTGGTCACGCTCTCGGTCCCTCTATCTTGCCGACTGATCAACGCGGTATTTGCCACCAGTTAGCCAATGAAGACCGCCTTAGGTGGGTGAGCAAATGACCAGGCAGGCGCTACAGACCTTCAATGGTCCGATCGAAGCCGGCATCCGCCTAACTGCCATATTGCTGGCGGCATACCCTGCAGCGTTTGATCTCCAGCGGCTTACAGCTTTCGATTATCTGATCGGGCGAACGGGACAGTTCGAGAACGCGCCCGGCGACCTTTATCCGCCAGCGCCGATCACGACACCGCCAACTGAGGTGCGTCGCAAAGCTGCATCCCAGGCACTTGAGTTGCTTCTCAGTCGAAACATCGCCGTTCGAACTGCGACCGAGAGTGGGATAGAATTCTCGGCCGGCTCTGCGGCCGAGTTCTTTTTTACCTCTTTATCAACCGACTATGCATTCCGCCTGAAGAACAGGGCTGATTGGCTCGTTGCAGAACTCGCGCCATTGAGTTCTGAAGAGTTTAACGCCTTGATGAGGTCGCTCTTCGAAAAATGGGCTGAGGAATTCCAAGTAGCCCGTGATGGTCAGGGTGACGCTGCATGATGGAGGGCTTTCGAATACTTGGTATCGCCTTTGAGGGGCCAAGCGTTCAGACTGCGACCGTGGACTTCGCGGCCGGCCTTACGACGATCTATGGCCCGTCTGATACAGGTAAGTCACTTTTGGTCGAAGTCCTAGACTTTATGCTAGGTGGCAAAGGCCCGGTGCGTTCTTTGCCGGAGTTGGAAGGCTATTCGCGCGTACGATTGGCTATCAAGTTTGGCACCGACGAGCCTGTTACACTGACCCGTGCTCTCGAGGGTGGAGCATTTCGCCTTTACGAAGGTAACTGGTTGGGCAGCGATCCGGAGTCCGAGGGCCGGATCCTGAACCAGCAACATATGGATGGTAATACGGACTCGCTTTCCGGCTATTTGCTGGAAAAGCTCGGGCTTCTGGGAAAGCGTGTCAGGAAGAATGCGGACGGAGCAACTCAGAGTCTCAGTTTCCGAAACCTCGCGCGCCTGATCGTCGTGACGCAGACGGAAATCATCCAGCAACGTTCGCCATTATCGGACGGAAATCCAACGGCAGATACCGCGAATGCCGCCACCTTCCAGCTCTTGATCACTGGTCGTGACGATAGCGACCTCGAGGAGTTTCCTCGGGATCCCGACGCGGAAGCATCGAGGCGCGCCAAGCTGGAACTCATCAGAGAATTAAGTTCAGATACCAAGCAACGAATCCGTTCCATTTCCGGGTCCCCTTCCGATTTGGAAGAGCAACTTGAGAAGCTATCGACGACTATGGGCGACCTCGAGGTTGAGTTAAATTCAACCGAAGCTGAGTATCGATCACTCTCATCAAATCGGCGAAGACTACTCGGCGAGCTCGAAAAGATTGGGGATCGAGTTACCGAGGTGGCCGCGCTGATCGAGCGATTTGAATTACTCGAAGAGCATTACCAAAGCGATCTGGAGAGGCTCGAAGCAATCGAACAAGCTGGTTCTCTTTTTGTCGTGATGCAGGAAGGCGACTGTCCGCTTTGTGGTTCACCTCCTTCTGCACATAGAAAGGACGATGATGACGAGAGCGCGGTGGAGACCACAATAGTCGCAGCCAGGGCAGAACAGGAAAAGATTCGCCCCCGTGTGATTGACTTACGTGACACACTATCATCGCTAAATGATGAGCTTACTCGCCTTAAGCGCAGTCAGCTCAATAGGGAAGAAAAGCTACTTGTCGCCGAACAACAGCTCGAAAAGTTCATTCGGCCGGGGGTCTCCAAACTTCGTCGCGAATATCGCGAATTCGCCGACAAATCGGCTGAGGTACGAGAAAGTTTGGCAGTGTACGAGACCCTAGAGGACCTGGAAAAAAAGCGTCAAGATCTGGAGCAGCAAGAAGAACAGGCCAAGCGGCCTTCGGTGGCTGAACGCCTTCCCACCAAGGCAATTGGCGATTTTGAACGCGTAGTAGAAAAGGTTCTTTCGAGCTGGAACTTCCCTGGCGGTGGACGCGTGCGCTTTGACACAACGAAGAAAGATCTCGTGATCGACGGGAAGGAGCGACAGGCATACGGTGCTGGCCTGCGCGCGGTCACGCATGCCGCATTTACATTGGGGTTGCTCAAGTTTTGCCGTGAGCGTGAAATGCCGCACCCCGGATTTGTCGTAATAGATTCAGCGCTTTTGACATATAAGGAGCCTGAGAGCCGTGAATCGGCCGCGATACGCACAGATGCATTTAAGGAGCTTTTCTTTGCGTCGGTTCAGGAGATTGCCAAGGATAGCCAGGTCGTAATTGTTGACAACACAACGCCACCCCAACCTGTTATCGACGCACCTTCTACTATCCACTTTACACGGCTTGTCGGGGAAGGACGCTACGGTCTTCTCGCGCCAAACGGCGATGAGGGAAGCCAGCCCAGCGACGAGCTAGATCTTTCGTAGAATCGAATGGTTTCACCGGCACTATTGGAGGTTCCGGGGGCTGCATATGACTGATAGATATCGAACCTTCACGGAACTGGCAGCTGCTGAAAGAGAGGGAGACGGCTTTCGAACGAAAGCCATAGATAGGGCATCTCAGATTGCCGTAGTTGCCCCTCATGGCGGTGCGATTGAACCCGGGACGTCGCGGATCGCCCAAGCGCTAGCGGGGCCTAATTCATCCCTTTATCTCTTCGAGGCTTTGAAACCAGGCCGCCATCGCGACTACCATGTCGCCTCTCATCGCTTCGATGACCCAATCGCATTGGATCTCTTGAGCCGAGCAGAGATTGCCGTCGCCATACATGGGAGGCGAGACACCGATTCTCCGGCGATCTGGCTTGGTGGCTTAGCAATTGAATTACGGGACGCGATTTGCTGTTCGCTCACTGAACACGATTTCTTGGCTGTAACAAGCAGCAAGTTACCCGGGCGAAATCCAATGAATATTTGTAATCGGGCTAAGAGTGGGCTCGGCGTGCAGCTCGAGATTCCACGTTCGCTGCGAAACGAGTTCGTAGCGAACGAAAACACCCTAGCTCAGTTTTGCGATGCCATAAGAGCTCCGCTGGATTCAATCCTCGGTTAAAAAATTGCTCGGCAAGTTTGAGGAGCGAACACCGAGCTTATCTTCTCGGGTAACAACGGATCGATGGACGTAAGACCCTGGCGCTATGTATCTCCTCTCGCCAAGCGGTATTTGCAACCCCAAGAGTGAAAACCGTTTCGAATTTTTCACCCGCCTTCGAGGTAAAAGTTCTATCGGTCTCCAAGACAGCGTAAGCGAGTTGTTGGCGGGAGCAAGCGGGTTGGGCACTACCAATTCGTTGTCCTTTGACCCGTATGCAATCGAATTGACGCTCTGAGTTCTAAAACGAACCCCTCTCTTCTCCGCTTCGCGTATCATCCACCCAAGCGGCACCTTTGCCAAAGCGCTCAGCTGCTCGGGATATCCACCGCCTATGTCACCATGGCTTCCAGCGAACCATACTTCCTTAACGTCCTGACTCTTGGCGGCAGCCTTGTTGAAAGAGTTGCCCCAATACTCCTGATCACGCTCCCATAATTGAGGCTGGAACATCGTACGCCGTTCATCAATCGCAACCGCGTGGAGAACGCTTTCGACGCTCCAATTCCTCGTAGTAAAAGCATGAGATTTCAGCCGGACTCCCGAGCGGCCTCGCTCAATTAGAGAAGCGACCGTGTCAAACAGACCAAGGAGCCTGATTGGAGGTCGATCAGTTCCCAAGGTTCGCCCAAATAGCCTCACTTCTTTGAAGCTTTCTGCGTCGTGATCGTCTTTTTCGTCTACTCCTTTGTATGCTCTGTAAGCATAGTCTAGCAGATTGAGGTTCTGGCGGTCCATCAAGCCGATCGCATGGATAAAGCCAGCTAGGACGCGGGCTGTGTAGGCACCCCGACTAAAGCCGAAAATGATTATCCGATCTCGTTTGCCATCCTCATTGCATGTGTTGGATCGGTAGTTCTCGACGAGGAAGCGATATGCCTCTTTCACGTTACGGTCGAGGCCCATGCCCGTCGCGAGACCCCATACTTCTTTGGTTTTGCTACCGGCTCGAAACCAAGAGCCATCTCCCCCAAAAGTACCGACGCCGGGATCATAGTAGACCAACTGTCGAGCATCCTTCGTGAGCACTTGATGCAATCTGAGGATGTTGGTCCGATTCTCCGAAATCTGATTGGAAGTTCCGTCGAGCAGCAGGACAATATTCTTACTCATTGGTCCAAGTTCGCTCATCACCACCGATCGCACAAGCTCCGACGAGTGTAACATCAACCAACTCTGCTTCGTATTTTGCATCTAGCTCGTCAATACGTCCGAGATCCCTCTTATTCGGAACAGCTCAGAAACGGCATTCCAAATCGCGATAACTTAGTTCGAGTCATCGATACAATGCGCTACTTAATCAAATAAAACTCTGAATCAGGGAATTGTGCCCAAAGGGCCAGCGTGTGGAGGGTTTTTTGGTCTCTTTGCTCGTTTCGTTCTGCCGGTCTCTAGTAGGGTAGGCGTGCCAATAAGCCTAAGTGCCACTCACAACGCGTTTCACCTCCGCTCAAGCTTCATTATCTCTGAAAGCCGGTTCAATATAGCCTGCCTTGAGCTTACGCCGGATCTCGGACCTAGGCCCGCTTTGATAAAGAAATCCGCAGAGGTACTTTGGCGTAACATTATGCCGATGGGCATATTCCAATTCTTGCGTAATGCTCCATCGCTCTTGTCTATCCAACAAAGGAAAGTCTTCATCATAGACAGCCATGAGCAGGTCATGAAACACATGTCCGAGCTTGTCTGTTCGCCTGTTCTTGTCACCGCGCAATTTTTTGACAAGCTCTGCAGTTGACCAATTCTTCGGAGGATATTTGAGCAGCGTCCTCCCAAGTCGATAGATCTCTCGTTTAAGGTAGTTTCGGGCGCTCTCGTTCTTAGTCGGGGAGAACTTCGGATTTGGCGCTGGTGTGCCAAGCCTATCGTCATGTTCACTCCAGATCTGGTGGAGCCTTGCGAAAGCTTTTCTGCGCGACATGGGCATGTACCTCTCCTCAACTTGATGTCATGTAAATCGTACTACATTAATGTGGGAAGACAATTAAAATCGACCGCGACCCATCTGCTTGCCAAAACATATCGTCAGAAGCCGCCCCAGATTATGCGGCACGATAAGTGACGGAGCAGACACATGACCCCGAAAGTGAAGTTTGAATTCGGTTCGATAGACCCCGTCACAAGGCGACCCCACTCCTCGCAAGGCGATCCACCGACGCAAAACCAAGAGCCGCCAGCTCTTATTCGCACAGAAGAAGCAGCTCGAATCTTATCGATTGGCCGGACCCTGGCGTATCGGCTCAAGGGCGAAGGGGCCTTCGAAAGCGTTCGAATAGGCGGATGTTCTCTCATCGTCCGCCAAAGCGTCTACGACTTCATTGACCAACAGGTTGAAGCGCAGCGCAACGATCACGCCTAGCGCACACAATCCACCCCACCACAAATCCGATAATGCCGTTCGATCCGCACTTTGCGGCGCGAACACACTTGTCCGAAATCGAGGAGACCGCGAACATGGTACGCGAAAACATAACCAAACTATCATTACCACCGGACGACTTCAGGCCCGACCTTGCCGCGCCCGATGTAGATGGAAAATCTCGCTTCCAAACGCTCGAAGACGTGCTTGCGGAAGACGAAACCCGCATCCGCATGATCGGCAAAGCGCTTGAGCTTAGGCGGCTCTGTCGGAAGGAGCGTCGATTGGCTGAAAAGCTCCTCAAGCGCCTCAAGAAGGGGCTGAGGCATCCAGGCTCAACGGACAGTCTGGCGTCGGCGGTGCGGGCAAGGGAATACCGAATTAGAGTGATCGGTTGGTTGCGCCATGTCGCTTATCTCGAAAGCTGTAAGCCCGATGGTCGCTGGAGCACCTTTCACATGATACCTCCCGACTGGGTCTACAAAAGCGAAGAGCTTTGGGAGGTAAATCCCAAGAATCTGATTGGACGCATCAGGCGGCGTTTCAATGACGGAACCCAAATGCCAGAGGGCTGGCTTTTTGCTGGTCTTCACGGAGAGTTTGATCCTATGGCCGACGTATGGAGGCTGCACCTGCATGGCGCGGCTTCCCATCAACTTCTCAATCGGCTCGATGAGTTGCGAGGGTGTCGATCGCTAACGCAATCGGAGGCTAATCAGGCCGCTGCGCCCATTCGGATCACTCGCAAGAAGATCAATGATCCACTGCGAGCGCTAAGCTATTGCTTGCAGCTCTGGTGGCCATTGAGGGCCTCCGCCGATGAGGAAACGAACGAAGCCATTCGGTTGCACGGTCGCAGGCGAATCCCCGATCCACACCACACACGGATGTTGTTGTGGCTAGACCGCCAATCGCTGCCTGATCTCACACTGCGGATTGGCCTTCGCGTTTCAAAAGGGGCTCTCTGCCATGACTGAAGTGCGTACATTTATGGCAGGGTCTTTTCCCAGCTATCGGCATCAAGACGAGTGCCGGGGCCGCCAAGAAGGGGGTATCCATGGGGTGCACTCACAACGCAGCGTGACGCCGCGATCTCTCAAGTAGCCCCCGACAATTCCCCGCGCCGCTGAAGCGATTTCGGGTGTGGAATCGGGGATCACAACTCAGAATCGAATTCGCAACCCCTGCGCAGCCCTCTGCGCGGGACAGCCCATTTGTATTGCTAGAAAAGGAACCGCCTCATGCATCCACAAGGCATCATCTCACAATCCGGAACCCGATACATCGAAATCGAAGAAGGTGGACAGCCACGGCTAATCCCCATTCAATCCATTTCTTCCAACCGACGAGGTCGTAGCGAAGTCCTTTGCCTTGAACGCACAGCGGGATTACTTTGGCAGTCTGACAAGAAGACCAAAGACGCCGCTAAAGCGCTCAATGAATTTCAGCCTCATACGGTCATTGAGCACAACGGTTGGACTAGCCCAGACATCTATCGCCATCCTGATGGTGAGATGATGTTGGCAGACGCTAGCCAACCCATGAAGAGTCTCTTCCCCCAGGCCACGCCCCAAGCAGACGTCCCAGGCACCCTAGAAGCTTGGAAGGCTGAAGTTGCTGAGCCGCTTACAAGCAATCGCATTCCGATCTTAGTCGTGTGCCTTGCGTTTGTGCCGTTGCTTCAGCTGTCCGCATCGCGACCTCGAAACTTGGGCCTTCAACTTGTTGGACCTCAAAACAGCGGAAAGTCCATGCTTGTTCAGCTCGCCCGTTCAGTCTGGGGGGGCTCCTTAGGCTATGCGGGTCTACCGGATTTATTGCGATTTGAGCAGTTCGCGAGCGATCCTGGGCGCCACCTGTGGGAGGCGTTTGACTGCTTCTTGCCAATCGTTGATTTCTCCTCTTTCGCTATCACAGAAACCCCACGCTTGCGTGCTCGAAAGATCATTCCTGGCCTGCGGTCACTTTCAACCGGCGGTGCTGAAGGCCTCATCCACGAAGCAAGATGCTCCTATCTCTTGGTCGGCACCGAAAGCTTGCAAGAAATGATCGGGGGCGACTCCGCCTTTGCAGCTCTGACAGACTTGCCCGTCGTCCGAATTCAGTCGGACGCCACCCATGGGGTTCTATCGAAACTTCCCGATGGCCACGATAACAGTTTGGTGCTGATGCAGGGCCTCTGCGCAGCTGCACAGCGAAATCCGGGCCATGCTTCCAAAGCCTTCGTCCGCCACATTATGACGGAAGGACAGAGCGCGATTCATGCGGAGATTGGACGCTTGGTTCAATTATTTTATGAGAAGTGTAAGGTCGACCGATCAGACCGCACAGTGACGGTCGTCGCTGAGCAGTTTGGCCTAATCTATGCCGCAGGCCAAATTGCAAAAAATGCGGGCGTGTTGCCTGACGAGTGGAATATCGGAGCAGCAGTAAAGCGGTGCTACACCCAATACCTGCAAGACATTGAGCCGCCCAAGCCATTACCTCCTTTGCGCGAAAGGCTCGAGGCTCTGATGGAAGATAGCCGCATTGTGAAGGTGCCGGGCGCTGGCTTGAAACCAACTGCTTCAAACAAGGAGAAGGCCGAGCAAGCTTTGGGTTTCCAAAAATCGGATAGCGAATACCGTGAGCTTTGGCTCGAACGTGATCGCATTGAGCAATCGCTACCTGACTGGGAAAACCTGAAGCGCACTGATGAAGCAAGATCGCTTTTGAAAAGGGACGGCGATCACCTCGAGACTAAGCGCAAAGTCTTCAAACGCGGCAAGCAGAAGCGCTTCTTTGTCTTCCGCCTCGAGGGCGATGCGCCGACTTTGCTTGATGAGTGAGGCAGCGCTTCAACCGCCTGTTTCCTAGCGGCGATGCCACGCGTGAGCATTTATGACAAACATACTCAGTTGCCGATTGGAAGTCCGGATCTACGCGGATCGGATGCGATGATTGATATCCGCATTTTGGGGCGAAGGCCGCTAAGAAACCTGGCAAGACTGTTGCGCAAGAAAAGATCATCATTATGAATTGAATCTAAATGAAGGGGGATTGTGTTGGATATTCAGCCGCGTGATTCAATCGCATTACAGCAAAATAAGCAAGGTGTAGTAGACTCGTATGTGACGTCTAACAATCTGGCGCACAAGGCCGCTGAATGCATTGCGTGGGGAGATGAGCCGAGAAAAGGGCTTCAACATTTTTGGGAGAATGAGTCTGAAAACCCCCAGCGGCAGGAGCTGGCGAATGCAAAGCTTGGCGATGGCTCAAATCGGATCATTCGAATCTTGGATTCGTTTTTCAGTGACACACTAACCGATTCAGATATTCGCGCCCAAATCTTCAAACGTGCAGTGGAGGGAGTTCCCGTCGAGTTTCTTCTCGCGGACCCACAGGGCAGCTTTGGGGTATCGCGAGCCTCGGCCATCGGTCAGCACACAGATCGGTCTGGAGATGGGCTTTTCGAGCTCGCGATGGCTGGTTTTGACACCCGAGCCAAACTTCAACGCAGGCCGAAAATTACGGAAGCGGAGATTCGCAAGTATAAAGGTAAAGAAGGCGCTTGGATCGATGCGGCAAAAGCCCTGCTTGCGGTCATCGAGGACTTGCCGATCCAAATACGTCTGTACGACAAAGCTCCAAGCGGACCTTACTACTTTTTCGGAGACATGCTCCTCGCTGGACGATTCTGGACAAGTGAGACTGCTGCGTTCCACCCTTGGTCTCAAATTGTCGATACGCCTTACGATAATGATCTCTATGATATTCTTCTGACTGAGTATCGCAGTTTGTGGGAAACAGCATCACCACTTGAAAACGTAGTCTCGGGCGAAGGTGGTGCGGTCCGCGATATCGGCGGTCGCAACGTCTTCATTAGCTATAGCGAGACGGATGAAAACTTTGCGCACGAGCTTGAAGAGGCTTTGAAGGAAAGAGGACTAGAAGCCTACGCCTACAAAACAAACGTGAAGCCTGGTGACCGATGGCCTGATGAATTAAAAGCGCGACTTCGGTCATGTGACACGCTCGTGGCGATTATCTCTAGTCGCGTGATTGAAGAGAAAGAGTGGATACGAGCGGAAATAGGTGCCGCTTGGGTGCTTGGAAAGAGAATATTCCAGGCCAAGCTTGGGGTGGAGGAAACCTTGCTGCCCGGAATTCTCGATCACATCTGGTCCGAAAAAATAGGTGCGCGTAAGGACAATCAGAGACTGATTGACGCCATCGTTGGCGCCGAGAACGGCGAAAATCATGAGTAAGAACATAGCCGTTCTTGGGGGGGGGATACTTGGCCTTACTGTCGCGACCGTTCTGCGTGTGGCTGGTTTCTCGGTGCGAATCTATTCCGAGAAGGAAATCTCAGATGCGGGAGCGACTAATGATCCGCTCTTCGCAAGTGCGTACCCTGCCGCCTCTGTAATTCCTCACACCGTGCAGGCAGAAAGACTGGATCGGCTCGTTGAGGACTCCAATCGAGTATTCCAGCAACTGGCCGAGGGCATGCACCGAGGTGTACGTATCCAAAAGCACTATGAAATTGCCGAAGGCGGAATCGATACGCCGGATTACGTCGACGCTCTATTGAATTTTCAGCGATGTGCCCAAAGCGAACTTCCCGTCAGAAGGGAAGGTGCAGGATCTGTAGAAGGGTACCTCTTCGATTGTTTTTTTTGCGATATGCCCACCTATGGTCCATGGCTACAGCAGCTAGTCAGAACGCTCGGCGTTGAGATCGTTCGTCAAAGAGTAGCAGTCGATTGGCTACGCTCACAAAATCCGGACTTCATTGTAAATTGTCTGGGTGCAGGAGCTCATAAGGTTTTCGACGACCTCGATCCCGGTCAGATCGTGAAAGGTATCTTGCTCCTTTCGGATATGCATTCTGAAGGCAGTGACTTTACCTCTTACAATTACTCGCCCGCCTGTGAGGTGTACCCGTCTTTCCAAGGTGATGGATCAAGTGACGTTTATTTTTATCAACGCCACGACCATGCAATTCTTGGTGGCACTAGACAGAGAGGTAACCTCGTAAACGGAGTTTTCATTCCTGACGAACCTGCGCGATGTGACTATATTCGTATCGGCGATATCGACGTTCCGGCCCCAATTATAGACTTGAATGCTCAGCTTCTAAAACAACTCATTGGGCGCGGCCCAGGCCCCATATTGAAAGTATTGGTCGGTTATCGACACCTTCATATCGACGCAGGTGGAAGAGAATGTGTTGCGCTTGGACTTCAAGACCGGTCCGGCATTGCACCCGTCGTCGATTGCTTTGGGTTTGGCGGAGCGGGGGTAACTCTCTCTTGGGGCGCTGCGCTTCGTTGCGCCAATCTAATAGCCCATCAAGAGGGTCAGAAAGAGATTACACTGGACGCTATCTTGCATGAATTGAAGCGGCATTCTGGACTGGGGAGGTGACCATGAAAATTCTCATACTAACTTGTGGCGGTACAATCATTTCTCCCGCACGTGATGGTTCAACTGTCACTGCTGAAAAAGCGCGGCCGGAAGCCGGCCAATACATGATTGAAGAATTGAAGGGTTATGAATTCTTCGAGGCCACGATGATTGAGAAGTTCGGCAAGCTTCCTGAATTTAAGTCAGAATTCATTACCGACACAGATAGCACCAATGTCGGCCCAGACGAATGGCGAATGATGGTCGAAACCATTGTAAATAAATACGATCAATTTGATGGTTTTCTATTGGCGCACGGGACTAATTCTCTCGCTTACACAGCGAGTGCTCTTTCATTCGCACTTCCAAACCTCGGGAAACCAGTGATTGTAACCGGCTCGAATGTAGCAATGGGATTGCCTTGGTCTGATGGTCCTGCGAATGCTTCGAATTCTATCCTAACAATTGGCGAGATGATGAAATTGAAATATCATGGTGTCTTCACCGTGTTCGCCAACAAGATCATCTCCGGCGTCAGAACAAAGAAATCAAGTGGCGTCCAGCTTGATGCATTTAGGACCTTCAATAGAGACGAAGATGTCGGGAAGTGTATTAAAGATAAGCCTATATTTAATCATGGCGAATATAAATCTTACAGGCCCTGGTTGGCTGGCTGTGATTCAGACTCCCCTTGGAAGAGCCTAGATCCGGCCGAACGATCGCATGAGTTGAGAGAAGTCCACACAGATTTTGGTGGAAACATAAGCTCTCATACATTTCATCCAGGTGACAACCCGCAGGTCTACGAGCTGGTGATTAGAGAATTGGCTAGGCTCCGTGAGCAAAAAGGCTCGCCAGGTGGGATGATCATCAGAGCGGTCGGAGACGGGGATGTTTCGAGCCAGATGCAAAAAAATGTCTATAAATGCGCACAATCCCATGAAATCCCCGTGGTGGTGACTACCCAAGAGCCGCACGGAGTGAGCAGACTTACAGCCAACCGTGTATCAAAAGACGCTGTAAAAAAGTATGGGGCAATCCCTGCCCACGATATGAGCATAGAAACCATGGTGATTAAACTTCGCTATCTCATGAGCCGAGGGCTTGAATACGACGAATTGCACTCGGAGTTCCTGAAAAGTTACCTTGGCGAGGTTGATGTCTCATAATTGCAAGGTTTGTTGTTTTGGGCGGAAGCGGAGCAGGAGAGTAAATTGACAGATAGTCAGAGTGTCCCGGCGGCAGACAGAACACTCAATGATCAAATCCAGCGGCTCAAGAAGACGGTCGATGAGGCAGTTCCCGAGCCGGTCTCGCAAATCGAAAAGCTATTTGCCGATGCGGGTTGTTGGTATCTTCTCGGGAGAAATCAGAATTTCCAAGCAGCAGGAAATTGCGAGCAGGCTGCGTTGATTAGGAGTTGCTTGGGTTATGGCATACCCCTCTCCCGAGAGTTGAAGTCCGCTTTGGGAAGCTTTCGCGATGAAACGGGTCAGGAGTGTCGCGTGGTTGTTCATTGTCGAGCAAGCCACGAAATTGACTTTGAGAAAGTGAACAAGGTTTTGGGTGAAGGGGCAAAGTTCGAAAGATTGGAGTTGGAAAGGGACGGAAAGTCCGACCTCTATGGGTTGGTCAACCCTTTTGCCATAGAGCTGGCATCAATGGCTGGAAAGCAGCACATTCAGATCTTTGACAGCGGCGTTTTCGAACCGGATGAGCTACCTGACTCCTTGATTACTAATGCTGGTGACAAAACATGGTCAATCGAATTTAGGTCGTTTGAACTTGAGAGAATTATCTCACCAAGGCGTTTCATACGCGCTGATGTTGTTAGCAAACGACGACCTTTTTGGCGTCGCAAAATCGGTATCTTGACCGGCAACTCACCGGAGAGTGGGGCACTGCTTTGGGACGTTTTGCTGAAAACGGTCCGCGAAAAGCGCAAGGAAGTCGAGCGGGCGGCGTACCAACAAAGAAACCCAGACCGGAAACGCGCGAAGTGCCTAGAACCGACGGGCGACGTCTTTATGCCAGAAGTACATATCAGGTCCCTTCCCGCAATGGGCTTGACGATGGAACTTCATCTTCGGCGCGACCAAATATGGAAGCGCATTTCCCCATCAATTGAAGAGATGTGCCAAGACTTATCGGTCGAAGATGGGCAAAAGCAAAACGTTCTTGCAATCGCATGCAACACCACGCCACATTTTGCGCCAGAGATAAGAAAGATCGCTGACAAGCATAATGTGCATTTCCTATCAATATCAGATGCAGTCGAGAAATTCCTCACAAAACGAGGGATTGACGAAGTGGTGCTTTTGGGGATCGGATACATCCACCACCCTCAATTTAGCGGCTATGGAAATCTATACTCGCAAGGCAGCGCCATCAAGCTCCATCCAATAAGTGCCGAAATTCTGAAAAGGATCGAAGATTTGGCGTTTGCTGTGAAGGCCGAGCAGCATCCAAATCCAAGGCTTAAGGATAAAGACGGAAAGCAGCGGACA
>JBCCOF010000002.1:0-52927 GCA_039025455.1 Pseudomonadota bacterium
AGAATGCGGAAATCAGGTCGAACCGGCTCATCGGGAAGAAGTTGGAGAGCTTCGTAAACAGCTTGAGCTGTCGCTCGCGCACCAATTCGGGCGGGTTGGAAATCTGTGCGACCGGCGTTTTGGCCCCAAACACCATACCCAGCAAGCGCGAGAAAAAGTCTCTGCGATAGGGGCGGTTATCGGGGTGCAATGCCGAGGCTTCGAAAAGCTCTTGGAGCACTTGGCCGGTTGGCGTTGCTGAAAGGCGTTCATTGGCAGCACGGAACTTCTTCTCGAGCCGCGGGCTCTTACCCGCTGCGTCGGGCAGGATATCAAGCGCGGCAAACACGCGATCCGCTTTTGTCAGCGCAAAGAATGCGGGGCAGTCCATACCATCATAGCCTCCGATCGGCTCGGACATGCCTGACGAGCGATGCTGCTCCACGGCATCGGGCGTGACAAGCTCGTCGAATTTGTCTGGCGGACCCAACGGGTCTTTCCATTTGACCTCGATCCGCTCGTGCCGGATCAGCGAACGCACAAATGCGATATTGGCCAGACCATCTGCGAAGGAGCTGGTTAGGCGCGCATCGTCACGCATCCCTTCGCGTTCGTCTTTGTGAGTGTCGCTTTCATCCTCGATATACTCATCGCCGAACAACACGACGTCTGCGGGCAGCGCGATGATGATCACATTGGCGTATTCGAGCGCCTTCAAAAGACCGCGCTGCGCCGAATAGTTTTCGTCGGCCAGCTTCTGAACCGACTCGCCCGGCACATCGATCAGCGCAAAGTTTTGCAAATCGTCCCGGTCGGCAAGGAAGCGGTGAACAAGGATTGATTCGGTTACGCGGGTGTCGCTCGCGGCGCTCCGTTCGTCAGCAGCGGCCCTTTCCGCGTCGGTCATGGCCCCAGCCTGTTCGGCACGGTTCTCTCTTACAAATTCTTGTTGATCGAGGGCCTGAACCTCGTCTCCGGTGAGGCGTTCATCGGTGATCGCCATGCGAGGCTTGCAGGTGTAGTCGTTCTCCAGCCGCTTCTTGATGCGCTGCATCAACCACGTTTTGCCGGTTGTGCGGACTCCCAGCAGCAGAGCCGCCGGCATTCCGGCCTCCTTAAGCGCCTCGATCCGCTTCATGACATAGGCGTCGGATCCGAATTCCTTGGCCTCCTCTTCAAAGCGGCTTTGGTAATCGCCGACCGGCGGAGGTGGTGGCGGGGGTTGTTGAGCCTCGGTCCAACGCTCGACTTTGCGTGGCAATTCGTTACCGGAACCGGATTGCGAACCGTTACCGCTCAGATCAGGAGCCTGCGAACCCGCAGTTTTCCGTCGCTGGTTATTGGAATTGTCCTCGCCGCTACCCTCTGGCGGCTGCGGCTCGTCCGAATCGCCTTGCATTCCTGATTGCCCCATCCGGGCGGTTACGACCCCGCCAGCTTAATCAAAATTTGGAGGCAGCATGACGGGTCGCAGTGCCCAGCGCAATACTTTGCGGGACTTAAGACTGATTCAAGATAGGGGCGCGATTACTTTGCAACGCGGGCAGAGCTGCGAGTTCTAACAAGCGAGACGTTTCCTTGCGCGAAATGCTCTGTGCGCTTCGTGGCGGGTATAGGTCGGCGAACTCGGAGCGGGAATGCCATTCAAGGCCTTTCGCACACGAATCAGCCGGTTGAATTCAGAGCGGCGGAAAGTGCCACCTTTCAGATTGAGCAAGCAGTCCTCGAGCAGAACCACACGTTCGAGAGCGTGGGAACGCTTGTCCTGCGTTACCTTGGAAGCCTGGCTTTCGAAAAACTGCACCACGCCGAAGAGATCGTCGGGCGGAAGACCGGTAAGCAAGGGTTTGCTGCCGGACCACAAAACGAAATTGGCAAGGCTGGACTGGCACGCAGGGTAGCCATCAAGTGCGTCCGATAGCAAAGCGATCAGGTCGGGGACCGACTTGCTGTCATGCTGGTCTACCGCCTTCAGGTAGCGCTCAACGACATTCGCCCCTGTTTCATCGCCAGCACTGCGCGCAATCGCGGCGATGATTGCCACGGTTTCGGAATAGGACGCGCCAAAACTTGAGACTGATTGAAGGAAACGCCAGCCGATCTCGTTGACCGGTTGATCGGTCAGGTCGGGTGACCATGAATCGACCAACCTCTTCGCCGGAAATTCGGCGATTTCGGCCTGTCCAGCTGCGATGAGTTTCAACCACAACTCGTATGTCGGCGGGTTCGCAACTCGCGGCCCTCCAAACACCCCGTCATCGCCAATCGAAGTCTTGAGGAACTTGTCAGCGGGAGTCGCCTCTTCGGGATCGGTAACAAGCAGGTTGCACGATCTGATCGGCAGGAATGATCCGCGCGATGCGAGCAAGCTGGTGGTGCACCATCCCTTGACCCGGCTTCGGCAGCCGGGGGGATCAATCGAAGCAAGCGCACGAAAGGCCATGGCCTCGTGGTCCAGATTTGTGACGATGTGCCTATCGCGAAACGCGAGGCCCAGCCCGTCCATTTCGGCTTGCTCGGGAACAATCGCGCGAGCTTCAGCCACGAAATCCAGCCGTGATTGCCCGAACTCGTCCGAATTGCTTACAGCCGGAATGGCATCAAAAAGCTGTCCTTCCACCATGCGAACAGCGTCCAGCTGATCATTAGCGATAAAAACGCCATAGGCGACCGCAACAGACCCGCGACTGCCTTCGCCAAGATACCGCGCCTTCATTGCGATAGCGCCGCCAGCAACCGGGAAGCGGCCCGCAAAGCCGCGCTCGATCCTGCGCTTGCCCCACTCGGCCAGAACCAATGGCATGCTGCTGGTCCACTGATCGCTCTGCTCCAGCCCCGACGCCGCACGGATCGTGTAGCCACGACCGCTGGCCTCGGGACCAACAACAAAGGTAGGGAGACGCAGCGAGACGGGCATGGGAAGGTATCAGCCTTCCGCTTCGCTTGCTGCCGCAGATCCAGGGGTGCATTTCACCCTGATTTCCTGATCTTCGGTCGTGAGTGCATTGGTCAGCCCGGCCTCGGCCTGAACAAGGGTGTCCAAAGCACGCGAGTTAAGCTCGTTTCCGTCTGCCAATTCACTGCGCATATCCGCAAATCCCTCTGCCTCGGTCACACTCTGGATATCATCGCGTATCGCGGTAACAGGAGTGTCTTGGCGTTCAATTAATCCGCACACTTCGGCGTAAGGATCGGCCTGAAGCGCGGAGACTTTATCGTTCAAGTCTGAAACCTGGGTAAACTGCGTCCACGCAAAGTAACCCAAGCCACAAGTGGCCAGAAAAAACAGAATCGTGAGAGCCATCCAGGTGCCCGCCCCCAGCCGATCTAGAAAACCGGCCTTTTTCTTGCCTCGGGGGCCCGCGAAGCCGGGCTTTTTGGAGCGTTGGTCAGGCTTGTCGTCTTTGCTGCCGCGGGCCTTATTCTTGAGTTCGTCAGTCTCCGGATTCGACTGAGGCTGATCGACCTCGCCTTTCGTCACCGGATCTTTGAGCAGTGATGGCTGAGACTGCCCGGCGCGGGCCCAATCCGGTCCGGCGGGAGGAGCTGCCGCCAATGCCTTGGCATCCACTTGCGGGATCGAAGCGATGGCACTTTTGAGCTCGAAAATTTTGTCATCGAGCTTTTCAGCGGCCAACGTTTGTTCTGCTTCAAGCAATTCGCGCAGCTCTTCGCCGCGCGAAGCGATCACATTGCCAAATGCGCTGTTGATCCTGTCCTGCAATCCTTGCGGACCGCTCTCAACAGAGTCAGTGTTGCGGGCAACGACCTGCTCAAAAACATATTCAAGCAGCTTGTAATCGAGGCTCTCGATATATTCCCTGGTCGCCCCATCATCGGTGGGGTCGTTCTTGGATTCATCCATCGGGCCACTCCTGTCTCGCTGCGCCGTCACAATACCATCTGGCAAGCGGCGCAATATGATCGTGCTGTCATTTGTCATATCCCGAAAGCGCGGGACTTAACACCGTTAGCCGCATCCTATTCGACGAATAACCCATGTTTGTATTGCAGCCGGGTCAAAGCGTTGCGAACGAGCGGCGCATGACGGCCAAGCCGCCTCGGTGAAGCAATCAGAATCAGTGGGATGGAGCGGGTGAAGGGAATCGAACCCTCGTCGTCAGCTTGGGAAGCTGCTGCTCTACCATTGAGCTACACCCGCAAGTTCCGGTGCCGTCGCGGTCGCGCGCTTTGCAGGATGCGGCGTGTCTGGTCAATCGGATAGGTGCAGCCTTTTGCAAGGCGTAGTACACTGGGCCTCGCAATTGGCTTCTTCGCGCTTACCCGCTAGGTGCAGGACAGAATCGAACGCATAAAGGAAACAATCATGCGGCAGGTTGATCATTTCATTGTTGGCGGCGCTGGCGCTGCATCGGGTCGCTCGCATAAAATCTGGAACCCTTCGACCGGCGAAGTGCAGGCCGAGGTTCCGCTTGGCGACGCCGCGCTGCTGGAAAAGGCGGTGGCGGCTGCGAAAGAGGTTCAGCCCGCTTGGGCCGCGACCAACCCGCAGAAGCGCGCGCGCGTGATGTTCAAGTTCAAGGAGCTGGTCGAGGCCAATATGCAGAGCCTCGCGGAGTTGCTCAGCTCCGAGCATGGCAAGACTGTGCCCGATGCCAAGGGCGATGTTCAGCGCGGGCTCGAAGTGATCGAATATGCTTGCGGCATCCCGCAGGTGCTCAAAGGCGATTACACGCAGGGCGCAGGCCCCGGCATCGATGTCTATGATATGCGCCAGCCGCTCGGCATTGGTGCGGGGATTACCCCGTTCAACTTCCCCGCGATGATCCCGATGTGGATGTTCGGCATGGCCATCGCTGCGGGCAATGCCTTCATCCTCAAGCCATCAGAGCGCGACCCGAGCGTGCCGGTGCGGCTGGCGGAATTGTTCCTCGAAGCGGGCGCACCCGAAGGGCTGCTGCAAGTCATTCACGGCGACAAGGCGATGGTCGATGCGATTATCGAGCATCCCGATATTCCGGCGATCTCGTTTGTCGGCTCGTCCGACATCGCGCATTATATTTACCATCGCGGAGCCGAGCACGCCAAGCGGGTGCAGGCCTTTGGCGGGGCGAAGAACCACGGGATCGTGATGCCCGACGCGGACCTTGATCAAGTGGTCAACGACCTGACCGGTGCGGCGTTCGGTTCGGCGGGTGAACGCTGCATGGCTTTGCCGGTGGTGGTTCCGGTGGGCGCGGACACCGCCGAACGGCTCAAGGAGAAACTGCTCCCCGCCATCGCGGCGCTGCGCATCGGCGTATCCACCGATCCCGACGCGCATTACGGCCCGGTCGTCACGCCGGAGCACAAGGCACGGATCGAAAGCTGGATCGACACCGCCGAACAGGAAGGCGCGGAGATCGTCGTCGACGGACGCGGGTTCTCGCTGCAAGGCCACGAGAATGGCTTCTTCGTCGGCCCGACTCTCATCGACCGCGTGACGCCGCAGATGCGTTCCTATCAGGAAGAGATTTTCGGACCCGTTCTGCAAATCGTGCGCGCCGACGATTTCGAGCACGCGGTCCGCCTGCCCAGCGAGCACCAATATGGCAATGGCGTTGCGATCTTCACCCGCAATGGCCACGCGGCGCGCGAATTCGCATCCCGCGTCAATGTCGGCATGGTCGGCATCAATGTCCCGATCCCGGTTCCGGTCGCCTATCACTCGTTTGGTGGTTGGAAGCGTTCGGGCTTTGGCGACATTGACCAATACGGGACCGAGGGCCTCGCATTCTGGACCAAGCGCAAAAAGGTCACCCAGCGCTGGCCCGATGGTGGCGGTGATGGCTCGAACGCGTTTGTCATCCCGACTTTCGGGTGATACGCCGCTGTTAAGCAACACGTATTTGGGGGATGAATTCATGAAAAAGCTATTCGCAACTGTCAGTCTCGCAGCGCTGTTGAGCGCATGCGGCGATGGAGCTGATGCTCCAACCGAAGCGGCCCCAGTGGAAGCACCCGAGGAAACGGAAGAAACAGAAAGCGCGGACGCAACCGAGGAAACCGAGACTGAAGCAGAAGCTAAGCCGGAAGCCGAGAGCGAAACAGAAACGGCCGAGAAGGCACCTGATCAAGCCAAGGCTAATCCCAAAGCAATTCCTGCGCGCTTCCATGGGAAATGGGATGTCGAGGACTCAGATTGCGTCAACGAATCTGACGGTTTGACGGTTATCTCCGCGTCCGAGGTCGCCTATTACGAAGGTGGCATCGAAGTGACATCGGTCACAAGCCAAGGCGATGCTGTCACCGTCAAAGGCGATTACTCGGAAGGCGGCATGGACGGAACCAAAGAAGCATCGGTCACTCTTTCTTTGGTATCCACAGCTAGCGGCCCCAAGCTGAAAAACAGCGACCGTGAAGGCTTCCCACCGCTTAAGAAATGCGGCTAGTTTTTCGCAACGGGGCAAGCATTCTGGAGCTGGAAAATAGCGTATGAAATCGACAAGCATTCTCTTGGGTTTGGTGATCACTCTGGCCGCGTGTGGCGGGGAAGCGGATACAGCCGACTCTTCGCCCGAGACGGAGGCCAATGAGCAAACCGATACAGCCTCATCCGATACCGCCTCGGACACGCCCGAAGCGGACGCTTCGGATAGCGCAGCAACAAAACCCGATACGCTCGAAGACAAGCCGTCGGAACCCGCTACCGCCACCAATGTAATCCCCGCGCGCTATCAAGGCGTGTGGGACTATGTCGAAGGCACGTGCGCGCGCGAATCCGATGCGCGCAAAGAGATCAGCGGCAAGGAAATCATCTTCTACGAATCCATCGGCACCGTGACCTCGGTAACGCCCGAGGGCGATGATGTGGTGGTCGCGCTGGACATGGAAGGCGAAGGCGAGACCTGGACCCAATCGTTCCGGCTCTCACTCTCCGGCACCGGCAGCGACGAGCGCTTGAGCACATCGGACGGCGAAAAACCCAAGGCGGTCGACGACTATCCCAGCAAGCGCTGCTGAGAGCTTCGAAAAGTGGCAAGGCAACGCGCAACTTCGGGGTCGCCCTACGAGGCGCAGTTCGGGTTCAGCCGCGCGGTTCGGGAAGGTGATCGCATCATCGTCGCCGGAACGGGTCCGGTCGAGCCCGACGGGTCAACCACGCCGGGCGGTGCGGCGGAGCAGGCCGAGCGATGCTGCGCCCTGATCGTCGCCGCGATTGAAGAGCTTGGCGGAAGCGCAAAAGACGTGGTGCGCACGCGGATGCTGCTCACCGATTTTGACGATCAAGACGCGGTCGGCGCGGTCCATGCGCACTGGTTCGGAGACGCCAAGCCCGCTGCGACCATGGCAGGTGTGGCATGGCTGTGCCGCCGCGAATGGAAGGTCGAGATCGAGGCCGAGGCACTGCTGTCCAAATGATCAAGCGCGCCGCCATCTATATCTTCGGCGCAATTCTGGGGATCGCGCTTGGCATAGCGAGCGCGCTGTATATGGCCGGGCTTTGGCCGGGGATGAAGCCGCTCGACTTCGGCGATGTCGAAATCAATGGCTGGCGCAGCGATTTTGCTTTGGGGTCAGAGGCCGCCGATCCCTACACCCGCGCCCGCGTCGCCCGCCACGGCCTGCTCGCCTTGGCCAAGAGCGAAGCGGTCTATTTCACCCGCACAACCGATGATGAGGGCAAGCCATTGAGCGAGGATTGCACCTACCGTTTGACCGTGGGCAAATTGCCCGCCGGATGGTGGTCGGTGACGCTCTACAATGGCGAGAGTCATCTCCCCGACAACACCGACGAAGCGCTGTCGGTGAACGCCACCCAAGCGGAGGGCGACAGCGCCAGCGGCGGGGGTTTCGTCGCCACGGTTTCAGCCCAGCGTCCCGAACAAGGCGCATGGATTTCAAGCCGCAAGGCGGGCAATTTCGACCTTACCCTGCGGCTATATATGCCCGATCAGGCCTTGCTCGATAATCCGCAAGGCACCTTGAAAACGCCTTCGGTCAAGCGTGTTGCGTGCAAGGGAGACACTCCATGAAGCGCTGGATCGGCCCGCTGGCTGTAACCGTCATCGCGGCGCTGGCTGCGCATTGGGCGACGCTTGCCTACACGCCCGGCTTCATCATGGACCGCACTTTGGCGACGCTGAAAAATCGGGGGATTTCGCAGCATGCCTTCACCACGCCGCAACGCATAACCCCGCAAACGCAGGCGGTGGTCCGCACATCACCCGACCTTTTCTATTCGCTGTGCCGCTATGATCTAAGCAAGAACGGCAGCGCCTTGCGGATCGAGGTTGGCGAATGGCCATACTATCAGTCGCTCTCGTTCTTCGATGCGGAAACCAACAACTTCGAGACCTTGCGAGCCACCGGCCAACCGGTTTCCGCGCTTCTAGCTATGCAGGATGTGCCGATTGAACCCGAAGGCGCGCTGGTCAAAGCCACTACCACGCGCGGCGTGGTGCTGATCCGGCGTCTCGCACCCACGCCTGAGCTGTTCGAGAAAGCCCGCGAAGCCGCCAAGGCAGACCGCTGCGAGCTGATCACGCTTTAAGCGAGGCTCGGCACCGCTTCATCGCGGGCCGCATACGCGGACATTTTGGCGCTCACCCGCTCCATCAACTCGTCGACATCCGCCATGGCATCGAGTTCGGTGCTTGAGATCAGCACACGCGGCTCCTCGCCTGTTTCGCTGAACACAATCGCCGGCAGCGCCACTTCGCGCGCGCCGCCTGTGCCAAGCGTCGGGAAGTCGCGCGTGAAGTCATCGCGGTGGTAGAAGCTGACCTTTGCATCGAGGCCGTTCCAGAACGCCTTCCAGTCTCCGCGCATCGACACTGCGCCATAGGTCAGCGCGCATAACGAGCAGGGATAGGTCTCGGGCCGGACAGCCTTGTGCACGGCGTGCATCAACGCCTCGATCAGGCCGGTATTGGCATTGTAGACGCAAATCAGATGCGGTCGAGGTTCATGGTTTGGCTGGCTCATATCTATAAATACGCGCGAAGCGGCGATCCGGTTACGAAAATTGCGCATTTTTTGCGCGCGCCGACCGGTTCTTTGCCAGCGTCGTTGCGCCCTTCCCACAGCGCATGGCAGGGGCTAAATGCGCTCCCATGACCGGACAATTTTCCCTCACCGAAGACCAGCTCGCGATTCAGGAAATGGCGCAGCGGTTCACCGCCGACAACATCACCCCCCATGCCGGGGAATGGGATGAGAAGCACATCTTTCCCAAAGACGTGATCAAGCAAAGCGCCGAGCTTGGCTTTGGCGCGATCTATGTCTCGGAAGAAAGCGGCGGGATCGGGCTCGGGCGGCTCGAAGCGGCGCTGATCATGGAGGCGATGGCCTATGGCTGCCCCACCACCAGCGCCTTTATCTCGATCCACAATATGGCCGCATGGATGATCGACGAGTTCGGTGGTCAGGACCTCAAGGACCGCTACCTCCCCGATCTGATCACGATGGACAAAATCGCGAGCTATTGCCTGACCGAGCCGGGCAGCGGGTCGGATGCGGCGGGGCTTAAGGCCAATGCGGTTCTGGATGGCGATCACTATGTGCTCAACGGCACCAAGCAGTTCATCTCGGGCGGCGGGGTCAACGATATCTACGTCACCATGGTCCGCACCGGCGAGCACAAGACCAAGGGCATCACCTGCCTTGTGATCGACAAGGACACACCCGGTGTCAGCTTCGGCGCGCCGGAGAAGAAGCTGGGCTGGAACGCTTCGCCCACCGCTCAAGTCATCTTCGACAATGCGCGCGTGCCGGTCGCCAATCGCGTGGGCGATGAGGGCGAAGGCTTCCGCTTTGCAATGATGGGGCTGGACGGCGGGCGTCTCAATATCGGCGCGTGCTCGCTTGGCGGAGCGCAGAGATGTCTCGACGAGGCGGTCGCCTACACGAAGGATCGCAAGCAATTCGACACGCCGATTGCGGACTTTCAGAACACACAGTTTATGCTCGCCGATATGGCAACCGATCTGGAGGCGGCGCGCGCGCTGCTCTACCTCGCGGCTGCTAAAGTCAACGACAACGCGCCCGACAAATCGCGCTTTTCGGCGATGGCCAAGCGGCTCGCGACCGACAATGGCAGCAAGGTCGTCAACGACGCGCTGCAATTGTTCGGCGGCTACGGCTATTTGAAGGACTACCCGATCGAGCGTTTCTGGCGCGACTTGCGGGTGCACTCGATCCTTGAGGGCACCAATCAGGTGATGCGCATGATCGTCGGCCGGGATTTGCTGCGGCAGTGAGGCTGCTGACGATACTCTTTGCCTATCTCTGCGCGTCGTTGATTGCGCCGATGCTCTTGATTCTTCACGGAGTTGTGACGGAGGGAATTTCCGCGAATTTTGAGGTCAGTGAGTTCTTTGTGATCTTCGGACTCTTCGGCGCTTTCGCAGCAGCCTACGCGTTACCGGTTGCGCTTCCCGTCATCGTCACTACCGAACTTCTCAAGCGCGGAAGTTGGCAGATTTTCGCAATCACCGGGGTCGGTTTTGGTCTGGTAATGACAGCACTCTTCACAGAAATCCCTCTTAGCTTGGCAAACTATGGTGCGGCCTTACCTATTTTGCCAATCGTGTTTGCATGCGTCATGACCTATTGGGCAGTCGCATGGCGCTGGCTTGCACCTGACCGGATACCCGAATGACCCAAGACGTCCTCACCAGCAAAACCGGCCCCATCGGCCACATTTCATTAAACCGCCCCAAGGCGCTGCACGCGCTCACCCTAGACATGTGCCACGCCATGTCCGCTGCGCTCACCGAGTGGGCGCAGGATGACGCAGTCGAGGCGGTGATCCTCGATCACCATGACGGGCGCGGCTTTTGCGCTGGTGGAGACATCGCCTTTCTGCGCGATTCAGCGATCAATGATGGCGGGGTGTTGGGGCGCAAATTCTTCCATGACGAATACCAACTCAACCATCAGATGTTCACCTATGAAAAGCCTATTGTGGCTTTCATGGACGGGATTACGATGGGTGGCGGCGTCGGTATCTCGATGCCCGCCAAATTCCGCGTCGCGACCGAGAACACCCGCTTCGCCATGCCAGAGACGGGCATCGGGCTATTCCCCGATGTCGGCGGCGGCTGGTATCTTTCGCGGCTCGGTGGACGTTTGGGGCAGTTTCTCGCGCTGACCGGCGCGCGGCTCAAAGGTGAGGAATGCCTATGGGCGGGTCTAGCCACGCATTATGTCGAAGGCACCATGCTCGATGACCTCAAAGCCCGGATTGCCGAGCGGCCTGAACGCATCGCGGGCATCCTGTCCGAACCGGTCGGAACCCCGCCTCCTGCAAAACTCGAAGACAACGCGCTCAAAATCGCAAAGCACTTTGCCAGCGACAGCTACGAAGACATCCTCGACAGCTTGGAGGCTGCGATTGAAGATGGTGACGAGTGGGCCGAGAAAGAACGCGACACGCTCGGAACGAAAAGCCCGCAAACCTGCAAAGTCGCGCTGCGCCAGCTTGCGACCAGCGCAGGGTTAGAAACCTTTGCCGATAACATGGCGATGGAATACCGCATCGCCAGCCGCGTGCTGACGCGTCCCGACTTCACCGAGGGCGTGCGCGCCGTGATCACCGACAAGACCAACGATCCCAAATGGGATCCGGCGACCCCTTCCGAGGTAAGCGAGGAATTGCTCGACAGCATCTTCGCCCCGCTGCCCAATGATGAAGAGTGGCGAGCTCTCTAATCTGATTTTCCAATGGAGTGACTTCGATGAAAAAGCACATTCTCCCGAAACCCGTATTGGCCTGCGCTGCCGCATTGGCGATGGCTCTGCCCCTTGCTCCGGCGTTGGCGATGGATGGCCACAGCGAAGCCGCGGACGTAGCAGAAGAAATCGGTGAGCCAATCGGGCAATTCGGCGGGAGCTACACCTGTGAGGATGGCGACCACGGCCTCTATCTCGAACTCTGGCTGGCGTCGATGGGTGAAGAAACCGCCGAAGTTTACGGTGTGCTCGGGTTCTTTCCGATCCTGTCGGGCGTTGATGGACGTTCCGGCTTGGTTGCAGGCAGCTTCGAAGTAACCGGCACCCTCACCCGCGCAACCAAGGGCATTTCGCTGACACCGGGCCAATGGATCGTCCAACCCGAAGGATACGGCGCAGCCGGTCTTGAAGGGACAATCGACTCAAGAGAAGACGGCAATCTGGTAATCACAGGTAAGCCGGTTGTGCCCGGCGCACCTGACTTTTGCAGCGATCTGGTCGCAACCGGTTTCGCGCCGCTTTTAGTGGAAGAAGAAGCATATGCCGAAGGGGCAGAGGAAGCCACAGCGGGAGCGGCAGAAGAAGAATCAGGGGGCTATTGATCGATGGCCGCTTTTGAAACCATCACGGTCGAAACCGACGCGCAGGGGACAACGGGCGTTACCCTGATCACGCTCAACCGGCCCAAGGCGCTGAACGCGCTCAACACTCAGGTTCTGGCCGAACTGATAGACGCCTTCGCCGCTTATCAGGCCGATAACAGCCAGCTTTGCGCAGTGCTGACCGGCGCGGGTGACAAAGCCTTCGCGGCCGGTGCCGATATCAAGGAAATGTCGGACAAGGCGGCGGCAGATTTCTATCTCGACGATTTCTTTGCGCCATGGACCAGCGAGATCGTCAAGAAGACCCGCAAGCCGTGGATCGCGGCGGTCAACGGATTTGCGCTGGGCGGCGGGTGCGAACTCGCGATGATGGCGGACTTTATCTACGCATCGGACAGCGCGCGGTTCGGCCAGCCCGAGATCAAGCTGGGCGTCGCCCCCGGCATGGGCGGATCGCAGCGGCTCACCCGCGCCATCGGCAAGTCAAAGTCAATGGAAATGTGCCTGACGGGCCGGATGATGGGCGCCGAGGAAGCAGAGCGCGCGAACCTCGTCGCGAAGGTTGTGCCCCATGACGATCTGATCGCGGAGACGCTCAAAACCGCCAAAACCATCGCCGACATGCCGCCCATGGCTGCAATCGCAAACAAGGAAATGGTCAATGCCGCGTTCGAAATGACGCTCGACCAAGGGTTGATCATGGAACGTCGCATCTTCCAGATTCTCACCGCGAGCGAGGACAAGGCCGAAGGTATGGCCGCCTTTATCGAAAAGCGTGAGGGTGAGTGGAAGGGGCGTTGAATGAACCTTATACAGAATAGCAGCCAGATATTTGATAATATCAGCTATCTAGAAGAGGCACTAAGACACGAAGACTCCAGGGCTATCGATTTCATAAGGCGGGGCACATGCTTTGTAGCCTATGGACTGCGCGAGCCTTGGAAGTTCGCCCCCTCTCGCTTCATTGGTTATCGAGACAATACGTTCGAGAAGCACGCGGCCAATTCTGAGAAAGATGGGCGAGAAACAAACCCAGCAATTTCATCAACCTTAGGATCAGAGCCACAACCGTCCGATGAGCTTGAAGAGGCCTACCGTGCCTACTGTCGGTCGATCGGCTTCGAACCGAATGCCGCCGGCAGCTTCGGTGTCGAAAGAAAATTCTGGGACCGGAGGAAATAATCCCATGAAAATCGCATTTATCGGCCTCGGCAATATGGGCGGCGGAATGGCCGCAAACCTGGTAAAGGCAGGCCACGATGTGCGCGCTTTTGACCTGAGCGAGGTGGCGCTCGCGGCGGCGGAGAAGGCCGGATGCAGCACCTTTACCAGCGCGAGCGATGCCTGCGCGGATGCCGAAGCGGTGGTATCGATGCTGCCCAATGGCGCGATTGTGAAAGACGTCTACACCAGTGACGTGATTGGCATGGCGCCGCCCGAAGCGGTGCTGCTCGATTGCTCGACCATCGACGTTGCGACCGCGAAGGCAGTGTCCGCGCTTGCCAGTGATCATGGCTATGAAATGGTCGATGCGCCGGTTTCGGGTGGAATTGCCGCGGCTAATGGCGGGACGCTGACCTTTATGGTTGGCGGAGCCGAGACCGCTTTCAAGCGCGCCGAGCCAATCCTTTCCGCGATGGGCAAAGCGGTGATCCATGCGGGCGATGCGGGGGCGGGCCAGACGGCGAAGATCTGCAACAATATGCTGCTCGCCATCACCATGATCGGCACGGCTGAAGCGATGAAAATGGCCGAAAAGCTCGGTCTCAATCCGCAGAAGTTCTATGAAATCAGTTCGCAAAGCTCCGGCTACAATTGGTCATTGAACGCCTACACTCCGCTGCCCGGCGTCGGTGTCGAAAGCCCGGCTGACAAGGATTATGCAGGCGGCTTTGCGACCGGGCTGATGCTAAAGGATTTGCGGCTCGCGATGGAAGCGGCCGAGGGTGCGGGTGCGACAACCGAATTGGGTGCGCATGCCAAGGCGCTTTACGAAGCGTTTGCGCAAGACAATGCCGCGCTCGATTTCTCGGCGATTATCAAGACGCTTTGATTGAGGTGATGATACGCTCCAGCCATTCGCGCGGGGCCTTGCGCCGCCCGATATCGGCGACAAATTCCTGACCGCGAGCGACGCTGCGTAACCTCCCGCCGCGCAGCCAGCGATCCGCGCGGTCGTGATAGGACAGCCCTCCGCGCTTGAGCCAATCGGGCCTTCGCCAGAGGCTCGGCGAGCCACCCGGCACGGTCAGCCGCAAGTCGTCGCTCGCATGGTTCGCCACCCGCCCTTCCCCGCGCCAGATCATATCGTTTGGCCCGTGCATGGCGAGCGCATGAGGGTGGCCCAGCGCGACCAGTTCATCGGGCGCGCCTCCAGCCAGCGGGATCATTTCCTCGACCCGCAAATAGCCGAAAATGCGGTGATGCGGCTCGCGCGTGGTCTCGCCTGCGAACAGACCGAAGAACACGAACACATCGCCCAGCCCGACGCCCTGCCGCTCTAGATGCGTTTGCGCCGCACTGTGCTGCCCAAAGGCACACTTACCATCAGGCAAAAACATCGGATCGTGGTGACACAGATCACCCGCGCCCAGCTTTCCGCGACTGGCCTGCGCGGCCAGTTCGCCCAGCCCCAGATCGCCATAGGTGGAAGCACTCGCTACACCCGCCGGGATCGGCAGGCTGACCGGACGGCCCCATTTTCCATCGGCCACAATCGGCGAAGGCCCGCCACCGGCGCTGCTGTCAAACCCCTTACGGCTCAGGATGATGCGCATTGCAGCGCGATCAGCCCTCCGGCTCACTCCAGACCAGCTTCGGCTTGCGCGCCGCAGCCGTCTCGTCGAGCCGTCGGCGCGGGGCAAAGTAAGGCGCTTGCTTCAAGGTCTCGTCTCCGGCCAGAGCGCGCTCGGTCACGCTGCGGAATGCGGTGATGAACTGGTCCATGCTCGCCTTGCTCTCGGTCTCGGTCGGCTCGACCAGCATCGCGCCGTGCACCACCAGCGGGAAATAGACCGTCATCGGGTGATAGCCCTCGTCGATCAGACCTTTAGCCAGATCGAGCGTCGAGAGCCCGCCGCCAAAGTCCTTATCGCCAAACAGGGCCTCGTGCATGCACGGCCCGCTTGTCGCGAAGGGCGCGTGGAGGATGTCTTCAAGGCTGCGCAGGATGTAATTGGCGTTAAGCACCGCGTCCTCGGCGACCTGTTTGAGGCCATCCGCACCGTGGCTGAGCATATAGGTCAGCGCGCGGGTGAACATGCCCATCTGGCCGTGGAACGCGGTCATCCGGCCAAAGCTGGAAAGCTCGCCGCCAAAGTGCTCTTTTGCAAATTCGTCAGCCTGCTCTTCTTCGACCAGGTGGACGACGCCATCGGCGGTTCGGGCGGTGTAAGGCAGCGGCATGAACGGAGCCAGAGCCTCGGACAACACCACCGGGCCGGAGCCCGGGCCACCCCCGCCATGCGGAGTGGAAAAGGTCTTGTGCAGGTTGATGTGCATCGCATCGACACCGAGATCGCCAGGGCGCACCTTGCCCACGATGGCGTTGAAATTCGCGCCGTCGCAATAGACATAGCCGCCCGCCTCGTGGACGGCATCGGCGATGGTGCGGAAGTCCTTTTCGAACAATCCGCAGGTGTTCGGATTGGTGATCATCACCCCGGCAATATCAGGGCCGAGCCGAGCCTTGAGCGCCTCCACATCGACGCGGCCTTCGGGCGTCGCAGGGATGTTCTCCACCCGGTATCCCGCAAAGGCAGCGGTCGCCGGATTGGTGCCATGCGCGCTTTCCGGAACCAGCACCACCTCACGCGCATCACCGCGCGCTTCGAGCGCCGCGCGGATGCACAAAATGCCGCACAACTCACCATGTGCGCCCGCCTTTGGGCTCATCGCGACGGAGTGCATACCAGTGAGATCGAGCAGCCAGTGCGCCAGCTCGTTCATCACTTCCAGCGCCCCCTGTACAGTCGCGACAGGCTGGAGCGGGTGAATGTCAGCAAAGCCGGGCAGACGCGCCATCTTCTCGTTCAGGCGCGGATTGTGCTTCATCGTGCAGCTGCCGAGCGGGAAGAAGCCGAGGTCGATGCCATAGTTCTGGCGGCTGAGGCGGGTGTAGTGACGCACCGTCTCCGGCTCGGTCAGGCCGACCAGCCCGATGGGCTCGGAGCGCTCCAGACCGGCGAGGCGTGTCGGCGCGCTTTCGTCGACGTCCGGCAGATCAACGCCGGTGGTTTCGGCATGGCCGATCTCGAACAGCAGCGGCTCTTCGAGCATCAGCGCGCGGTTGCCGGTGGTTGTGGGGCTATCGCCGGTCGCATCGGCGACTTCCATGGCAGGCTTCCAGCCAGATTTGTTGGGCGCGTTCATTGTGCCATCTCCTTGGCCAAAAGGGATTCAAGTTCGGTTGCGAGCGTCTCGATGTCTTCTTCGGTCGTCAGCTCGGTCACAGTCACGAGCAGCGCGTGCTCAAGCGCTTCGACACCCGGGTAAAGCCGCCCGAGCGACACCCCGCCCAGCACGCCGCGATCCGCCAGGTCGCGCACAATGTCGCGCGCGGGCTTTCCGTCGAGCATCAGAGTGAACTCGTTGAAGAAGGCGTTGTTGAGCAGCGTGACGCCCGGCACCTGCTCCAGCCTGTCGGCAGCGTGGCAGGCGAGCCGGTGGTTCTCCGCTGCCAACTGGCGCAGGCCCTTCTCGCCCAGCAGGGTCATATGCGTTGTGAAAGCCAGCGCGCACAGCCCGCTATTGGTGCAGATGTTCGAGGTCGCCTTTTCGCGCCGGATATGCTGCTCGCGGGTGGAGAGCGTCAGGACAAAGCCGCGCTTGCCCTCGGCATCCACAGTTTCGCCGCAGAGCCTTCCAGGCATCTGACGCACATGCTTGGGATCGCGTACGGCGAACAGGCCGAGATAGGGCCCGCCAAATTGCAATCCGACGCCCAGCGCCTGCCCCTCGCCCACGACAATATCCGCGCCTTGCTCGCCCGGCGATTTGATCGCGCCCAAAGCCACCGGTTCGGTGTTGACCACGATCAGCAAAGCACCCTTGGCGTGAGCGGCTTCGGCAACCACGCCAACATCATAAATCCGGCCCAGAATGTCGGGATATTGCACCACCACACAGGCGGTGTCTTCATCGATGCGCGATGTCAGCGTGTCGAGATTGGGGTCAGCAGTGATCGCTGGCTGCGCGGTTGCGATCTCGTCGCCGGTGAACTGCGCCATGGTCTTCACCACTTGCGCGTAATGCGGGTGGAGCGAGCCGGAAAGCACGGCGCGCTTGCGCTTGGTCACGCGGGTCGCCATCGCCACGGCCTCCCAGCACGCGGTCGATCCGTCATAGAGCGAGGCGTTCGCCACCGCGCAGCCATAGAGCCGCGCGACCTGTGTCTGAAATTCGAACAGCACCTGCAAAGTGCCTTGCGCGATTTCGGGCTGATAGGGGGTGTAGGCGGTGAGGAATTCGCCGCGCTGGATCACCGTATCGACGCTGGCCGGGATGTGGTGGCGATAGGCGCCTGCACCCAGAAAGAATGGCGCATCGCTGGCCGCAAGGTTCTTGCTCGCAAGGCCTTTCATATGCCGCTCAACCGCCATTTCGGACGCGTGCATCGGCAGATCGTGAATCGGCCCGTCGAGCCGCGCGACTTCGGGGACATCGACGAAAAGGTCGTCAATCGAAGAAGCGCCCACGCGGTCAAGCATCTCGGCGCGGTCGGTATCGGTCAGGGGGAGGTAACGCATTTGAATTTTCCCTCGTCATTCCAGCGAAAGCTGGAATCTATTGCAGCAAAATTTCGGCCCAGCAGCACGAGATCCCAGCTTTCGCTGGAATGACGGCCAAGCCTACAAACTCTCGACAAATTCCTTGTAAGCGGCTCCGTCCATCAGGCCTTCCAGCTCGCTCGCATCGCCGACGGTCATGCGGAAGAACCAGCCGTCTTCCTCGGGCGAGGTGTTGACCAAAGCGGGCTCGTCTTCGAGCGTCGGATTGCCTTCGGTCACTTCGCCCGAGATCGGCGCATAGACATCGCTAGCCGCCTTCACGCTCTCGACCACAGCCGCATCGCCGCCCTTGTCGAGCTGCGTCCCGACCGCAGGCAATTCGACGAACACGATGTCGCCAAGCTGCTCTTGCGCATAGTCCGTGATGCCGACGGTCGCGGTGTCATCCTCGACGTCGATCCATTCGTGTTCGTCGGTGAAATAGCGTGGCATTGGTCAGTTCCCCCTGAAATATCTGTGCGGGACAAATGGCATTGGTGATACGGTGGCTGGGAGCCGCCGGTTGCGAACTTCGATCTCTAATTTCGTGCCATCGGCGGTGTGCGCGGCATCGACATAGGCCATGGCAATCGGCTGCTCGAGTGTGGGCGAGAAGCCGCCGCTGGTGACGCGACCCACGCTTTTGTCACTTGGGGTATCGCCTGCGAACACTTCCGCGCCCTCGCGCGCCGGCATCCGCCCCTCGACCAAGAGGCCAACGCGCTTTTGCGCGGTGCCTTGCGCGATGTCACTCAAGGTCCGGTCCGCGCCCAGAAATCCGCCCTCGGAGCGGCGGCGCTTGTTGATGCCGAAGATCAGGTCCGCCTCGATCGGCCCAAGCTCGGGCGAGAGATCGTGGCCATAGAGCGGCAATCCCGCCTCCAGCCGCAGTGAATCCCGCGCGCCCAGACCGACCGGCTCAACCTCGGGTTCGTCGCAAAGCGCAGTCGCGATTTCCTCCGCAGCCCCGGCGGGGAGCGAAATTTCAAACCCGTCTTCACCGGTATAGCCCGCGCGCGCGATGGTCACATCATGCCCCGCCAGCTTGAATTTGCCGAAGCGCATAAAGGTGAGCGCGGAAAGCGGATATTCGCCCTCGACATGCCGCTCCAGCGCCTCAAACGCCTTGGGCCCTTGCAAGGCCAGCAGCGCGTGCTCGTCCATATGGTGCAGCGTTATTTCATCGGGCAAATGCTCGCGCAGATGGCCAATATCGTCATATTTGGTCGCGCCATTGACGACCAGATAGAGGTGATCGGGCCAGCGCGAGACCATCAGATCATCGAGCACGCCGCCATTCTCGTCCAGCAGCAGCGAATAACGCTGACGCCCCAGTTTCAGGGTAGACAGATCAATCGGCAGGACCGCTTCGACCGCCGCCTCCAGACCATCGCCCGACAGCAGCAATTGCCCCATATGCGACACATCGAACAGGCCCGCGCTGCTCCGCGTCCAGGTGTGTTCGGCAACGATCCCGCCGTGCTCACCAGCATATTGGATCGGCATTTCGTAGCCCGCGAAGGGGACCATCCGGCCCCCGCGCGCGCGGTGCCACGCATCAAGCGGCAGCTTGCCAAGCGGCGGCGCTTCTTCCTGAATTTCGTCGTCGCTCATCACAGTCCCCGAACAGCAGCAAAACGCGCCCGGTGCGCGTATCGTTCCTGCCCCCTCTGTCGGGAAACCTGAGAGCTTCAGCCGCATGGGCGAACGTGCCGCCGCGACCTCCCCTTCGGTGGCTCCGGATGATGTCCGAAGCGCTTTCCAGAGTGCCTATGCCAATTCGCGGTCCGTTTGCCTGAGAGTTTCCGGGGCGGTTGCTCCTTCGGCGCCGTGCCCCTTTTGCAAGAGGCCTGATCTCTCCCGCGAGAGACGCCGGAATCATTTCCGGCAGGCGTCGGTTTTGTTGCGCATGCGAAGAGCGTGGTCAATGCAGATTCATGCGCTTTGCCCGCCCATTTCGTATGCTTGTTGTCAAAGCCACTCCTCAGCGACTTTAAGTTGCGGCGAATAGTAATTGAGATACTGCGTAAGGCGCGGCTTATTGCTGTGATTAGGGCTCGCCCCGTGAGGCAGATCCTGCCGCCAGATCACGCAATCACCCGCCTTGCCGGGAATACACTTTGCATCGGCGGCAAGATCGACCTCACGCGGGTTTTGCCCATTGAGGCCTTCCAGCCAGCCCGCCAATCGATGATGAAATCCCGGCACACAGCGAAACGCACCTTGGTCCTCCGCAGTATCAGTCAGGTAGATCACCGCCTGCGTTGCGAAGGGGACGGGTTGGACCAGACTTACGTCCCAATGTATGCCTGATCCCTGAAAAATCTGGTCGACCCGTTCAGGCGGGTTAAAACCAAGCTGGTCGATGGTCATCCAGAGATCAGCTGTTCCCCAAAGCCGCGCGAAAGCCTTGTGAAGCCGCACAGACTGGCGAGCATTTGTGATGGCCGGGTGCTGGTAAAGCGGCACCATGATCCCATCAATCGAGAGGCCATACCAGCTGTCGGGATCGTCCTGATGCGCGCCAATTTCATCCCACAAAGCGGCTTCCACCGCCGCGCAGTGCTCTGCATCGATCGCCTGCGGGACCACGACGAAACCCTCTGCCTGCCAATGCGCGAGTTCCTCTGGCCCAAGCACGTCGGGCATCGCGTCAACCGCGTCCAGCCGTTTGCTCTTTGGTTGAGCGTCTGATTCGCCTTGTGCCCATGCGTTGTAGCGCAGGACCAGATCGTCATCCGGCTCGCCCGCCGTCGCCAGAATCCACGCTTCGAAGTCGGTTTGCGTAGGCTGCTCAAAGGCGAGAAAATCAATCGCCTGCCTGTTCCCTAACCCGAGCGTGTCGAGCAGCATACGTTGCGCCATATCCGGTAGAGGTGGCGCCCCTTCGACAATCGATCTGCGATAATCTTCCAGATGGGCAAGGCGTGGCACGGAGTTCATGCCAGCGACCTTACCAAACCTGCGCTGCAAGCAAATAGAGTGCCGAGGCGACAATCCATGCTCCGCCCGCTGTCTTGAGCTTGCGCGGACCGAGCCAAAGCGCGATCGGGCGGGCCAGCAGTGCACCGAGCATCGCACCCGGGGCCGCCAGCAGCACGATGTCCCACGCAATAATACCGGCCTGAGCATTGAGAAGCGTGCCGGCTATCATACTGAGCGATGAAATCACGCAAGCCGTCCCCACGGCCAACACCATCGGGAAGTGGCGAAGGAACAGGTAAAGCGCGACCAATTCCCCGATCCCCACCGAAAACAGGGCCGTGATGAACCCGCCCGGCACCGACAACACAGCCAGCGCGACATAATCGACAGTCTCCAGCCGCCTCCGCTCTGACGCATCGCGGTTCACAGTCCATGTCGCGACGATCAACGCCGTCCCCAGAACTATGGAAAAGACCTTGTAAGCCAGCAAAACGGTGCTCCCGCCGACCTGCGCATAGCTTTGAGTGAGCAATTGCAGGGGAAGCGAGATGACCAGCACAAGCGCGCAAACGGCCGCGTAATCGGCAACCCGTGTCGGCGCTTGGGTCGAACCATCGGGCAAAGCGGGCTGGTGAAGGAGCCGATCGGTCCAGCGCAGCGCACCGACGCTCATACCGAACGCCTGAATGCCCATGGACACGGCGGTTACACGCAAGGGGTCCAACTGCCATTCACCAGCGGCCCTCAGCGCGTTGAACACCGGAACAAACACAACCCCGCCACCGGTGCCGCTGGCATTGGCGATAATCGCTCCGATCACACCCACGCCGGGCAAGAACCACACATCGCCCCAGCCCGACGGATCCTTCAGCACGCTCAAGAACGTCAGGACGAAGGCAATCACCAGAGCCGCAACGCCCAGCCATAGCCAGCGTGAATAGGGACGCACGCGGTTCAACGTGCGCGGCTCAATCGAGGTTTGGCCTCAGCCAGCGTTCCGCCGTGGCCAGATCGACACCACGCCGCTCGGCGTATTCTTCGAGCTGATCGCGCCCGATCCGCGCCACGCCGAAATACTCGCTTTCGGGGTGGCCGAAATAGAAGCCGCTTACCGCCGCCGTGGGCCACATGGCGAAACTCTCGGTCAGCGTCAGGCCGATCGCTTCCTCGCCACCAAGCAGATCGAACAGGATCGGCTTTAGCGAATGGTCCGGGCAGGCAGGATAGCCGGGCGCGGGGCGGATGCCGCGATATTCTTCCTTGATCAGCGCCGCATTGGTCAACTGCTCACCCGGCGCATAGCCCCAAAGATCGGTGCGGGTGTGCTGGTGCAGGCGCTCGGCAAAGGCTTCGGCAAACCGGTCGGCCAGCGCTTTGAGAAGGATGTCGGAGTAATCGTCCTTGTCGGCCTGAAACCGCTCGATATGCGGCTCGATCCCGTGAATGCCCACGGCAAAGCCGCCGATCCAGTCGCCCGCCGGATCGATGAAGTCGGCCAAGCACATATTGGCGCGGTCGCGCGATTTCTTCACCTGCTGGCGCAGCATCGGCAGGCGAATATTCTCTTCACGGCGCACGCGGTGGATAATGATGTCATCGCCGTCGCGGCCACACGGCCAAAATCCCGCAACCCCGCGCGCAGTCAGCCACTTTTCCTCAATGATCTGGTCGAGCATCGCATTGGCGTCGTCGAACAGCTGGCTGGCGGTTTCGCCGACCACTTCATCCTTGAGGATTGCGGGGAAGTTGCCGTGCAGTTCCCATGCGCGGAAGAACGGGGTCCAGTCGATATACTCGCGCAGCTCCGCCAGCGACCAATCCTCGAAGGTGTGGACTCCGGGCTGAAGCGGCGGCGCAGGCTTGTCGCTGAGGAAAGCGTCGTAAAAATTGGCGCGCGCTTCGTCGATCGAGAGGAGCACGCTGGGCGCTTTGCCGGATCGCGCCTCGCGCACTTTGTTGTATTCCGCCGCAGTGTCACCCACAAACTCGTCGCGCTGGGTGTCCGAGAGCAGCTTAGACGCAACGCCAACCGCACGGCTCGCATCGAGCACGTGGATCACCGGGCCTTCGTAATTGGTGTCGATCTTGAGCGCAGTGTGCACCTTGCTGGTGGTTGCCCCGCCGATCAGCAGCGGCATATTCATGCCAGCGCGCTGCATCTCTTCGGCAACGGTTACCATCTCGTCGAGCGAAGGGGTAATCAGGCCCGAGAGGCCGATCATATCGGCACCATTATCATTGGCGGATTTGAGGATGTCCTGCCACGGAACCATCACGCCCATATCCACGACTTCATAGCCGTTACACTGCAAAACCACGCCCACGATGTTCTTGCCGATATCGTGCACATCGCCCTTTACAGTGGCCATGATGATCGTGCCCTTGGCCTTGGTGCCTTCCTCTTTTTCCGCTTCGATAAAGGGGATGAGGTGCGCCACGGCCTTCTTCATAACGCGCGCGGATTTGACCACTTGGGGCAGGAACATCTTGCCCGATCCGAACAGGTCGCCGACCACATTCATCCCGTCCATCAGAGGGCCTTCGATCACTTCAATCGGGCGTCCACCCGCTTCAGCGGTGGCAGCGCGCATGATCTCTGTGTCATCGACGACATGCGCATCGATCCCTTTGACCAGCGCGTGTTCCAGCCGCTTTTCAACCGGCCAGCCGCGCCACTCGGCGGCTTCCTTTTCGTCTTCCTTGGACTTGCCTTTGAAGCTCTCGGCGAGGTTGATCAGGCGCTCGGTCGCGGCTTCCTCGCCCTCGCCCAATTGCTTGGGCGTGCGCATCAGGATCACGTCTTCGCAGGCCTCGCGCAGGACCGGATCGATGGTGTCATAGACATCCAGCTGCCCCGCATTGACGATCGCCATGTCGAACCCGGCGGGGATCGCGTGATACAGAAAGACCGAGTGCATCGCGCGCCGCACCGTCTCGTTTCCGCGAAAGCTGAAAGAGAGGTTGGAAAGCCCGCCGCTGGTCATCGCATGGGGGCACTGCTCCTTGATCTCCTTGACCGCTTCGATGAAGTCCAGGCCATAGCGATCATGCTCTTCGATACCCGTCGCCACGGCGAAGATATTGGGATCGAAGATGATATCCTCAGGCGGGAAGCCGATGCCGACGAGCAGGTCGTAAGCGCGTTTGCAAATCTCGACCTTGCGATCCTTGGTGTCCGCCTGTCCGACCTCGTCAAACGCCATCACCACGACCGCCGCGCCATAGGCCATGCATTTGCGCGCTTGCTCCAGGAAAGCCTCTTCGCCTTCCTTCATGCTGATCGAGTTCACAATCGGCTTGCCCGAAACGCATTTCAGGCCCGCTTCGATCACGTCCCATTTCGAGCTGTCGATCATCACCGGCACGCGCGCAATATCGGGCTCGGCAGCGATCAGCTTGAGGAAGGTGGTCATGGCGTGCTCGGCATCGAGCAGCCCTTCGTCCATGTTGACGTCGATCACCTGCGCGCCGTTTTCGACTTGCTGGCGCGCGACTTCGACGGCGGCGGTGTAGTCGTCCGCCATGATGAGCTTTTTGAACCGGGCAGAGCCGGTGACATTGGTGCGCTCGCCAATATTGATAAAGCGCGCGGAAGAGGCTTGATCAGTCACTTTTCTGTATCTCCCATTCCGTTCGCGTCAGACCGCCACCGTGAATGGTTCCAGCCCGGCGAGCCGCATTGCGGTCTGGGGCTTAGGAACGTCGCGCGGCTTGATGCCGCTGACGGAGTTGGCGATTGCCTGAATATGCTCTGGCGAGGAGCCGCAGCACCCGCCAAGCACGTTAACCTGCCCCTTGTTCGCCCATTCGGTGACCAGCGCCGCGGTGGTCTTGGGCATCTCGTCATATTCGCCAAATTCGTTGGGCAGACCGGCATTGGGATAGGCCATCAGCAAAGTGTCCGCGATCCCGGAAAGCGATTGGATATGCGGGCGCAATTGGTCCGCGCCGAAGCTGCAATTGAGGCCGATGGTCAGCGGCTTGGCGTGGCGCACCGCGTGCCAGAACGCCTCGACCGTGTGGCCCGACAGATTGCGGCCCGAAAGGTCGGTCAGCGTCATCGAGATCATCACCGGAATGCCGCGGCCTAGTTCAGCCTCAAGCTGCTTCACCGCCATGATGCCGGCTTTGGCGTTGAGCGTGTCAAACACGGTCTCGATCAGGATGAAATCGCAGCCGCCCTCGACCAGCGCGGCCGCCTGCTCTTTGTAGACGGCGGTCAGTTCATCGAAGTCGATCTCGCGAAAGCCGGGATCCTCGACATCGGGGCTGAGCGAGAGGGTCTTGTTGGTCGGGCCGATTGCGCCTGCGACAAAGCGGGGTTTGCCATCCTTGGCTGCGTATTCATCGGCCAGTTCGCGCGCGATCTTGCCGCTTGCGATGTTGATCGCAGCGACTTGGTCTTCGGCGGCGTAGTCGGCTTGGCTGATCCGGTTGGCGGAGAAAGTGTTGGTCGAAACCACATCCGATCCCGACTCCAGATAAGCGCGCGTGATGTCACCGATCACGTCGGGCCGGGTCAGCGCGAGGATGTCGTTGTTGCCCTTTTGGTCGGCATTGAGGCCGAGGTCGCCCGCATAGTCTTCTTCGGTCAGCTTGCGTTCCTGAATCTGCGTTCCGAACGCGCCATCAAAGATCAAAATCCGGTCAGATGCGGCGGCCTGAAATTGCTCGCGTGCGGTCATGCAGCCGCTCCAATGGCAGGTGCCGATGGACGCTTTCCGAGCATATGGCAGATCGCATAGGCCAGCTCTGGACGGTTGAGCGTGTAGAAATGAAAATCGCGCACGCCGCCCGCATAGAGCCGACGACACAATTCAGCGGCGACGGTCGCGGCGACCAATTGGCGCGCCGCGGGCTTTTCATCGAGGCCTTCAAACAGGCCGTCCATCCATTCGGGGATCACCGCCCCGCACGCCCCTGCGAATTTGCGCGCCTGCGCGACATTGGTGACTGGCAAGATCCCAGGCAGAACCGGCTGTTCGACCCCGCTCGCGGCAAGCTCGTCGCGGAAACGGAAGAAAGTCTCAGCGGAGAAGAAGAACTGCGAAATCGCACGGCTCGCGCCTGCATCGAGCTTGCGCTTGAGGTTGTCGATGTCGGCCTGCGGGCAATCGGCGTCGGGATGCGTTTCGGGATAGGCAGCGACCGAAATGTCGAAATCGGCGATTTCCTTCAGGCCTTTCACAAGCTCCACTGCCGAGGCAAAGCCCTCCGGATGCGGTGTAAACGGTGCGCCCGGCTCGCCCGCATCCCCGCGCAAGGCGACGATATGGCGAACGCCGGCTTCCCAATATTGCTCGGCGACTTCGCGGATTTCCGCTTTGGAAGCGCCCACGCAGGTCAGATGCGCGGCGGCGGGCATATCCGCTTCGGCAATGATCCGTGCGACCGTTGAGTGGGTGCGCTCGCGGGTAGAGCCGCCCGCACCGTAGGTCACCGAGACAAAGCTCGGATCGAGCGGCTTCAATTGCTGCACCGCGTCCCACAACTGGTTCTCCATCTTTTCGCTCTTGGGCGGGAAGAACTCGAAACTCACGCTCACATCGCCGGGCAAGCCGGAGAACAGCGGCGTGTCGGTTGCGGTGCGGGCTTCGTGAAGCTGTTCAAGGGTGGGGGTCATGCGGATTTCTCTTTGGGGGTAAGGGAAACGGGGGTTTCTGGGGCTACGGCGGAGCGGCGCTGTCCGATCCAGATTTTGACGATCAACTCGCCCCCTTCGAGTGCAATCGGAGCGCGGGCACTAAACCCAGCTCCGCGCAGAAGGTCGCGCATCTGGCGATCGGAGAAACCGAGCCGGACATGCTGATGGCGGCTGCGCAGTTCCTCACGATCATGCGCGGCGAAATCGACAATCGCCACGCGACCGCCGGGCCGCGTCACTCTTGCTGCCTCGGCCAGCGGAATCGCAGGGTCTTGGGCAAAATGCAGCACTTGGTGCAGCAGCACCGTGTCGAAACTGGCCGCCGTGAAGGGCAAATCGGTGAAGTCACCCTGCACCAGCTCGATTTGAGCCGAAGGGAGATGCTGCAATTTGGCGCGCGCAACCTTGAGCATTTCGAGGTTCTTATCGAGCGCAACAACATGCTCGGCGCTTTCGGAGAACAGTTCGGCGATGCGCCCGGTGCCCGTCCCGATGTCCAGCACCGAGCCGAGCGGGGTTTCGACCAGAGCTTCGACCAGCCGCCCTTCAACCTTGGCATCGGAGCTGTGCAGAGCGCGCAATTCGTCCCACTCGCCCGCATGCTGTGCGAAGTAACTTTCGGCCGAAGTTTCACGAGCCTGACGGATCGCGGCCAGTTTGCGGCGGTCATCCTCACAGATGCGCGCGAAATCGGCATTTTCGCGCTCTGCGGTGGCCAGCAACCGCTCGACCGCGACGACAATCGGATCGGGTTCTTCACCGCCGCTTACCGGGCGCAGAAACACCCAGCTGCCCTCGCGACGCCGTTCAGCGAGACCGGCATCGCACAAGATGCCGACATGGCGGGACACTCGTGGCTGGCTTTGGCCCAGCACTTGTGCCAATTCGCCCACAGCAAGCTCCATCGCCGAAAGCAGCCGCGCAATGCGCAGCCGCGTCGGGTCAGCAAGAGCCTTGAAGATCGCGTCGATCGCCATGCGCAGACATATAAAGATATTTTTATATGTGTAAATGGCCCTCGCGCGGGTTGGACGACAAAAGCGAAGGTATGCGCGCAGTGATGGATGAACAGGCCCTCTCTCTATGAAACTTGGCTGCTGCTATTTTCCCGAGCATTGGCCCGAGGAAATCTGGGCCGAGGACGCGCGGCGGATGCGCGAAATGGGCCTGTCGCTGGTGCGGATCGGGGAGTTTGCGTGGAGCCGGATCGAGCCCGAACCCGGGCGCTTCGATTGGGAATGGCTCGACCGCGCGATTGAGGTGCTGGCCGATGCAGGATTGCAGATCATGCTCTGCACGCCGACCGCGACCCCGCCCAAATGGCTGGTCGACCAAATGCCCGACATGGTCGCGATTGACGATCAGGGCCGCCCGCGCGGCTTTGGATCGCGGCGACACTATTGCTTCTCGCACGCGGGATATCGCGCCGAAGCTGTGCGGATCGCAACCGCCTTGGCCGAGCGATACGGCGAGCATCCGGCGATCACAGCGTGGCAGGTCGACAACGAATATGGCTGCCACGACACCGTCCTGAGCTTTTCGGACAGCGCTGCGGCGGGTTTTCGCCGATGGCTTGAGAAGCGATACGGGGATGTGGATGCGCTAAACACGGCGTGGGGCAATGTGTTCTGGAGCATGGAATATCGCAGCTTCGACGAGATTGATCCGCCGCATCTGACCGTGACCGAGGCCAACCCCGCGCACTGGCTCGATTATCGCCGCTTTGCGTCTGACGAAGTGGCGAGCTTTAACCGCGAGCAGGTGGCGATCCTGCGCCAACACTCCCCCGGCCGCGATATCACCCACAATTTCATGGGCTTTTTCACCGAGTTCGATCACCACGATGTCGCGCGCGATCTCGATGTGGCGACATGGGACAGCTATCCGCTTGGCTTCCTCGAACAATTCTGGTTCGGCGATGAGGACAAGCGCGATTATCTGCGGCAGGGGCATCCCGACATCGCAGCTTTCCACCACGATCTCTATCGCGGCTGCGCAAAGGGTCGGTGGGGCATTATCGAGCAACAGCCCGGCCCGGTGAACTGGGCGCGGTTCAACCCGGCGCCGCTGCCCGGGATGGTGGCGCTATGGACGATGGAGGCGATGGCGCACGGAGCGGAGTTCACGAGCTATTTCCGCTGGCGTCAGGCGCCATTTGCCCAAGAGCAGATGCACGCAGGACTGCTGCGCCCCGATAGCAGCGAAGCCGAAGCGGCGGACGAGGCACGGGAGGCTGCTCGCATGATTGCAGACATTGGCCCGCAGGAGGCTGCGAAATCGCCGGTCGCGCTCGTGTTCTCATACGAAGCGGCATGGGTGTGCGGGATTCAGCCGCAGGGGCAGAGTTTCCGCTATCTTGAGCTGGTCTACGAATGGTATTCGGCGCTGCGGCGGCGCGGACTGGACGTGGATATTGTCGGCGTGGATGCTGACCTTTCGGGCTATGATGCGGTGTTCGTTCCGACCCTGCCGATTGTGCCCGATGGCTTTGTACGAAAGCTGGAGCGGCTCACTTGTCCCGTGCTGATCGGACCGCGCTCGGGCAGCAAGACAAAGAGCTTCTGCATCCCGCCGGACCTTGCGCCGGGAGTCCTGAAAAAGGCCATCCCGCTGACCGTCACGCGGGTCGAATCCCTGCGCAACAATGTTTCAAAAGTAGGAAACGGTTTTTTGGCAAAGCGCTGGTTCGAGGATGTACTTACCGAACTAGAGCCCGAGTTGACGCTCAGCGATGGCACAGGGGTGGTCTTCGCCAATGCCAATGTAAGGTATTGCGCGACATGGCCGGACCGCGACTTGCTTGACCTGCTTGTCACACGGATGGGCGAAGAGGCCGGGTTGGATCTGATGACCCTGCCCAAGGGGCTGCGCGTCCGCCGGACCGCTTCGCATATCTTCGCCTTCAACTATGCCTCGACGCCGGTGACCTTCGATCTGACCGGCGAAGTGATTGACCCGGCAGGGGTTTCGATTACGGCGCTTGCCGAATGACTGACACCGGAATCTACGCCATTATCGGCTGCGGCATGATGGGCCGCGAGCATATGCGCAATCTGGCGCTGGTGCCCGGTGCGGAACTGGTGGCAGTTGCTGACCTTGATGCAGGATCGCGCGCGCAGGCCAAGGATCAGGCGAAGGCCTTGGGCCAGACGATCCGCTGCTACAACGACAGCTCCGAAATGCTGGCCGAAGTGCACCCCGATGCTGTCATCATCGCCTCGCCCAACTTCACCCATTTCGATGTGGTCCAGCCGGTGATGCAAAGCGGCGCGGCGGTGCTGCTCGAAAAGCCGATGTGCACCAAAGTCGAGGATGCTCAGGCGCTTGCCAGCGCAGCCCGTGATTATGACAATCTGTTCTGGGTGGGCCTCGAATACCGCTACATGCCGCCGGTCACGCGCTTTATCGAGCGGGTGCATGGCGGCGAAGCGGGCGCGCTCAAAATGCTGAGCATCCGCGAACACCGTTTTCCCTTTCTCGAAAAAGTCGACGACTGGAACCGCTTCAACCGCAACACCGGCGGCACGCTGGTTGAGAAGTGCTGCCATTTCTTCGACCTGATGCGCCATATATTGCGCGATGAGCCGGTGCGCGTCTTCGCAAGCGGCGCACAGGATGTGAACCATCTGGACGAGCTTTATGACGGCGAAACACCCGACATCATCGACAACGCCTTCGTGATGGTCGATTTCGCTGGGGGAGCGCGCGCGGTGCTCGATCTGTGCATGTTCGCGGAAGGGTCCGAACAGCAGGAAGAGATCAGCGCGGTCGGCCCTGTCGGCAAGCTCGAAGTGAAGCTCCCGCGCGGCGAAGTCACGTGGTCCCCGCGCGCAGGGCAGGTCGGCCCTGACGGACAGCGCCTGCCCACTTGGAGCGCTCCGCAAATCGAGACTGTCACGACGCCTGAAGACGCGCTGGCGGCCGGATCGCACCACGGCGCAACCTACTTCCAGCAGCTTGATTTTCATGCCGCGCTGGTGAACGGCACGCCGCCCTTGATCGATGCGCGCGACGGCTATCGCTCGGTGCTCATGGGCGCCGCCGCTCAAGAGAGCATCGCCACCGGCCAGCCGGTCGACATCCGCTTTACCGACGAGGAATGACCATGCTCGAAACGATGCCACGCCAAGGCTTTGGCCTTTGGAAAATCCCCCAAGAAGACACCGCCGCCACCGTGGTTGAAGCGGTGCGCGCGGGCTATCGCCATTTCGACAGCGCGGCGGATTACGGCAACGAAGTGCAGACCGGCGAAGGGCTGGCGCAAGCGATGGCGGAAGGGCTGGTGACGCGCGACGAGCTGTGGGTCACATCCAAGCTGTGGAACACCTTTCACGCGCCCGCGCATGTCGAACTCGCCTGCCGCAAATCGCTGGATGATCTGGGGCTGGACTATTTCGATCTCTATCTGATTCACTTCCCGATTGCGCTTGAATTTGTGCCGATTGAAACCCGCTACCCTCCGGAATGGGTGTTCGATCCCGATGCCGAAAACCCGCGCATGCACCGCGCGAACGTCCCGCTGCACGAGACTTGGGCGGCGATGGAGGCATTGGTGGACAAGGGCCTCGTTCGGCAGATCGGGGTTTGCAATTACAACACCGCCCTCATCCACGACCTGATGACCTATGCCACGATCAAGCCCGCCATGCTGCAGATCGAAGCGCATCCTTACCTGACGCAGGAGAAGCTGATCCGTTGTGCGCAAGGCTACGGGATCGATGTAACCGCCTTTTCGCCGTTGGGTGCGCAGAGCTATTTCGAGCTGGATATGGCCTCCGAAGGCGAGAGCCTTTTGGGTGCGGCACCGGTGATGGTGGCGGCTCAGGCGCATGGGAAGACGCCCGCGCAGGTTTTGCTGCGCTGGGGCATACAGCGCGGCACCGCGATCATTCCCAAGACGACGAAGCCGGAGCGGATGCGCGAGAACCTAGCGATTGAGGACTTTGAATTGAGCGCGGTCGAAATGGCCGCGATCAGCGCGCTTAACCAGAACCGCCGCTTCAACGATCCGGGCGTCTTTGCCGAGGCCGCCTTCAACACTTTCCACCCGATCTATGACTGATATGAGCGACACTGAATTCCCTGCGATCATCACCGGCGGCGGCGATCTGGCCGCTTTCTTGAGCGCCAACAAAGCGGGCGTCGATGCGGCGCTTGATGACGCGGGCGCGCTTCTGTTTCGCGGCTTCGACGTGCCCGATCCACGCGCCTTCGATGCCGCGATTGAGGGCTATGGCGAGCCGGGCTTCACCTATGAGGACTCGCTCTCCAACGCGGTGCGCACCAATGTGACCCCGCGCGTCTTCACCGCCAACGAAGCGCCGCCGACTACCGAGATATTCCTCCACCACGAAATGGCACAGACGCCGCTCTATCCCAGCAAGCTGTTCTTCTACTGCGAGATTGCCGCGCAGATCGGCGGGGCGACGCCGGTTTGCCGCTCCGACTGGGTTCTCACCCGGCTCGCCGCCGAAGCGCCCGAATTTGTCGCGCGGGTCGAGGCGGAAGGCGTGCGCTACACCAATGTCATGCCGGGCAGCGATGATGCGGGGTCGGGCCAGGGCCGTTCGTGGCGCAGCACGCTGAGCGCCAAGACGCAGGCCGATGCCGAGGCGCGGCTGTCGCAACTTGGCTATTCGTGGGAGTGGCAGGACAACGAAGCCCTGCGCGCGACCACGCCTGTTTTGGGTGCTGTGCGCGCGCTCGAAGATGGTCGCAAGACCTTCTTCAACCAGCTGATCGCCGCCTTCAGAGGCTGGGCCGACAGCCGCAACGATCCAAACCGCGCGATCACCTTTGGCGACGGCACCCCGATCACGTCGCAGGACATGGACCCCGCGATTGCCATCGCCGATGAACTGACCGCCGATCTGGCGTGGCAGGCGGGCGATGTCGCACTGCTCGACAACTTCCTCGTCATGCATGGCCGCCGCCCGTTCGAGGGCAAGCGTCGCGTCCTCGCCTCGTTGGTCGCCTAAGCAACGGCAGGCCTGCGCGCGGCCATCCCCCACACCACCGCGTTCACCAACAGCACCGCGCCAAGCAGCGCTACGAACAGCATCCCCGGCCCCGCCGCCGAAGCGACGCCGATGGGCGAGAACAGCAGATAGGTCGTTACCACGCAGCTGAACAAGGTGACCGCCAGCGGCTTCGCATAGCGCCACGGTGTCATATCGACCTGCGCGTTGGGCGTGAACTTCCAAGCTTCCTCGCGCGGAGCCAGCTTTCCGCAGGCAAGCATGATCCCGACCTCGATCACGAACAGCACGGCGTAGAGGTGGATGAAGTGCAGCGTCACCACATCGTCGAGCACAAACCGCAACAGCCCGTAAGCCACCACGTGGAAGACGATCACGATCTTCGCCCCCAATGCGGGAACACGCGCGGTGAACAGGCCCACGATCACGATCACGATGGTCGGGATGTTGTAGAAGCCGGTGAACACACGGATCACCTGCCACAGCCCCTCCTCGGCGAAGCTCAGCAAAGGCGCGACCGCGAAGGAGAACAGCGCGATCACCACGCTGGCGATCTTGGCCACGCGAACCAGCTCGGCATCGCTGACCGGCAGCCCCCTCGTGCGCTCTTTGGCCGGACCGTACACATCCAAGCTAAACAGGGTCGCCGCGCTGTTGAGCAGCGAGTTGAACGAGCTGAACACCGCGCCCAGCAACACCGCCAGGAAGAAGCCCGAAAGGTACACCGGCAACACATCGCGGATCAGGCGCGGATAGGCCTCGTCGATCCCGCCTAGATTCGGCCCGTAGAGATGGAACGCGATCACGCCGGGGATCATCATCATAAAAGGCACGAGGATCTTGAAGAAGCCCGAGAACAGCACACCCTTCTGCCCCTCGGCGAGGCTCTGTGCGCCAAGCGTGCGCTGGATAACATATTGGTTGGTGCACCAGTAGAACAGGTTGGCGATGATCATGCCGGTGAACAAAGTGCCAAACGGCGTCGGGTCTGTGGCCGAGCCGATGGCGTTGAGCTTCTCCGGGTTTGCGCTGCCAAGCTGCGCCAGCCCCGCGCCAAAGTCGCCTCCGCCCAGCGCGATCAGGCCGAACACTGGCACGATGATCCCGATGATAAGCAACCCGATCCCGTTGAGCGTGTCCGACACCGCCACCGCGCGCAGGCCGCCAAACACCGCATAGATCGCTCCGGTTACGCCGATCACGATGACTGTGGCGACGAGCGCAGAGAACCCGTCCAGCCCTGTCAGCCCCTCGACATCGAACAGGGCGATCACCGCGAGCGATCCGGAATAGAGGACGCTGGGGATCGTCACGAGGCCATAGCCGAGCATGAAGAGGATCACCGACATCCGCCGCACCACCGGGTCGAAGCGGTCATTGAGGAATTGCGGTAGGGTCGTGAACGCACCGGCGAGGTACTTGGGCAGGAACACCAGCGCCATCGCTATGGTCGCCACCGCTGCGGTCACCTCCCACCCCATGCTCGACAGGTTGTGGCCATAGGCCGAGCCATTCAGCCCGATCAGTTGCTCTGCCGAGAGGTTGGTGAGCAGCAGCGAGCCTGCGATAAAGGTCGCGCCCAACCCGCGCCCGGCGAGGAAGTAGCCATCCTTGCTCTCGGCAGTGCCGCGCGTCTTGTACCAGCTGACCCAGCCGACCAGCGCCATGAAGGCGATGCAGCTGAGCAAAGTGAACATCAGGTCTCCGGTCATCGCTGCGCTCCGGCAAGGCGTGTGGACCACGAACACGAGCTTTGGAATGTGTGACTTTCCACGGGTTTCCTTGCGCTTTCAGAAGGTTGGACGCATCGAGCGTGCGCCATGTGTGACTTTCCGTGATTAGCCTGTCCCATTGCAAACATAGCCAACAAGTCTAAGCGCCCGCCGCCCGGTAGGAAACCAACATCAGTGTTTCTCCAACAGCGCAGCGTAATGATCGCGCAAGGTGTCATTCCCGAATTCGGGCGTGGCGTCCGCCGAATACTCGCCCGTTTCCGGATCGAGCACCAGCATGCTCTCGGTCGCGTAATAATGTGCGATGCGCGCATATTCCGCCTTCTCGGCCAACCAATCTGACAAAGGCGCGCCAAAGGAGAGCACTTTTGCGGCAGCGGTGAAAAGCCCGGGCGAGACGGATTTGAAACGCGGCTCCTTCCCCGCCGCATCGAACAGCAACTCGCCTTGTTCTTTGAGCGAAATCGCCGGACCCGGCCCGCCAATCGGCAGCACTTTGCCCCGCCTCTCCGCGTCGGTCACGCAATCGGCGATAAAACGCGCCAGATCGCGGTCGCTGATGGGCTTACATCGCGTCAGTTCGCCATCGCCGAAGATGAGAAATGGCTTGCCTTTGCGCACCCGCTCGACCTGTCCCGAGAGGGATTTGAAGAAGGCCGTGGGGCGCACAATCGTGTGCTCGATAGTGCTAGCGCGCAGCTCGGCTTCGAAAGCGAGCTTGGCGTGCTGGAACGCGAGCATCGGGCGCTGAACGCAGATTGCCGAGAGCAGAATGAAGTGGCACGAACCAGCCGCCTCAGCCGCCGCGAGCAAGTTCGCATTCGCCTGATAATCGACCGCTCGGGCATCCTTGGGAGAGCCGCTGCGCGAGGCGATGCAGGAGATGACCGTGTCGCTCGGGTGGTCGGCGAAAGCGGCTTTGAGCGATGCCGGGTCGCTCACATCCGCCAAGCAAACAGCGCCACCCAAACCCTCGACCTCGCGAGCAGCTTCGCGGCCTGCTGTGCTCTCGCGCATCAGACACACGACCCTATGCCCATCGGCCAGCACAGCGCGCGCAACGGCGCGGCCAATCGTCCCGCTGGCCCCAGCGACCATGATTGTTTGCGCGCCCAATGTCCCTCGATAACCCCGGCTCTTTGACTGCGATCCGCTGCGGCAACAGCATTAGCAAGAGCGCGGTGTTCGCACACTGGCAGTGATCTGGCCAGACATGTCCTCGAGCGACAGTGTCTGCCTGCTCCTTGTGCAGGCAAAGCCTAAGATTTAGGCAGTGTGCGCACTAAAATTTCAATTCTGTGGCAAATTTGCAATAAAATGTATGCTCGACGAGGCGATCCGCACCGGATCCAATGCCACGCGCTTGACAGCCGTTAATCCGGGAGCAACCGTGTTGCGTCGCAACATAAAAAAGGTCCCCCATGCAAAGACTCTCCCTTTCGACCCAAGCCCTCCTCCTGGCTGCTGCCAGCACCGTTCCATTTGCTGCCCAAGCGCAAGATGCTCCCGAAACACCGGAAGCAGCGCAAGACGAAGGCGCGCCCATCGTCGTTACCGGCTCGCGGATCGCGCGTGACCCGAATATCGGCGCTCCCGCTCCGATTATCTCGGTCACCGCCGAGGAACTGACCCAAGGCGGTACTTCGGATGTGGTTGACACGCTGCGCGATATTCCGGCGCTGTCGACGTCCACATCGAGCGACGGGTCGATTGACGGCGTATTTTCGGGCGGACTTGGCGTTGGCCAGTCGGCCTTGAACCTGCGCGGTCTCGGCACCAACCGCACGCTGGTTCTGGTCAATGGGCGCCGGCACGTTTCCGGTTCGGCAGGCGCGCAGGTGGTCGATATCAACTCGATCCCCACCGCTCTGATCGAGCGCGTTGAAACGCTCACTGGCGGCGCATCCTCGATCTACGGTGCCGACGCTGTGACAGGTGTTGTGAACTTCGTCCTGCGCGATGATTTCGAAGGGTTGGCTGCCAACATCCAATCCGGAATCTCGTCCGAAGGCGATGCTTTCCGGATCAATGGCGACCTTACATGGGGCACCAACTTTGCCGATGGCCGGGGTAACTTTGTGGTTTCTGGCGAATACGCTCGCGGCGATGAAATCACCTTTGGTGACCGTGATTTCAGCCGGAACAACGGTCTGTTCGACGATCAGGCAAACCCGGCCCTGCGCCTTCAAACCGGCGAGCTGAACGCGACCGACACGCCCAATTTCCTTGCCAATGGCGCGGTCCCGGGCGGGCTGATCCCGACCAATATCACCAACCCGACAGCCGCCGAGCAGGCGCTGATCGACCGCGCGCTCGGTTCAACCACCCGCTTCATCGCGACCGACCCGCGCTTTTCACTCTCGTCAGCTGGCGGCATCATCGCGCCGGGCGATATCGGCCTCAGCAATGGCCCCGATATCAACAACAACGGCACGCCGGACTGTCTCGAGAGCGCGGTCGGTTTCAACTCGACCTTTGAGCCGGGCGCATTCGGTCTTGCAGGCGGTTGCGCTGTCATCAATCCCGACGGCTCGCTCAGCGTCTATCAGGATGGTCTTGTCACCGGCCTGTTCAACCAGTTCGGCGGCAATGGCATCCAGAACAACTTCGACGTCAACTCGCTGATCCCCGAGACAGAGCGCTGGTCGATCAACGCCAATTTCCGTTACGAGTTCTCCGAGGCAGCCGAGCTGTTCTTTGAAGGGAAATATGTCTCGAACAGCGCCGAGTTTTCGGCTCAGCCAAACACGTTCTATGACCTATTGACCATCCGCAGCGACAACCCCTTCATAACGGCTGAACAACAGGCGTTCGTTGCGCCGCTGTTCTTTGGCAACGGCACCGATGAAGGGTTTTACCTGACCCGTGACCCGATTGACCTCGGGCCTAACCGCAACCGCGATGAATATGAAACCTGGCGTTTTGTAGCCGGTTTGCGCGGCGACATTACCGATCACCTCTCATACGAGATCACCGGTAATTACGGCACCTTCCAGCGTCAGCAGTTCGACCGCAACCGCGTGATCACCGATCGCTGGTTTGCCGCCATCGACGTTGTGCAAGGCCCCAATGGCCCGATCTGCCGTTCGGATATCGACCCGACCGCCCCGGCGACCACGCCGTTCGGCATTCCGGTCAGCGATCCCGGTTTCTTCACCTTCAATCCTGGCGATGGATCCTGTCGTCCGGCCAACGTCCTTGGCGGCGTTGGTGCGATCAGTCAGGAAGCCATCGACTTCATCACCACCACGGTCGAGAACACGTTCGAGCTCGAACAGATGGTCTTCAACGCGACCTTTGTTGGTGACACCGGGCAGTTCCTGAACCTGCCGGGCGGCGCGGTCGACTTCGTCGCCGGCTTTGAATTCCGCGAAGAAGTCAGCCGCTCGATCTTTGATCCGCTGGTGCGCGGCGTTGTGCCGGTTACCACTCCGAATGCGAATGCAGGCGATTTGCTCAGCGATCTCAGCTTTGGCCAGCAGTCCCTCGTGTTCGACCCCGAAGTGGCTTCGATCAATGAAGGCGGCGAGTTCACAGTTTACGAGCTGTTCGGAGAGCTGCGCTTGCCGATCCTTTCGGATGTGCCGTTTGCAGAGACCCTAGAACTCGAAGGCGCTGCCCGTTACTCGGATTACACGACAGTCGGCTCCACCTTCACGTGGAATGTCGGCGGTATCTGGGCTCCGACCGAGGATATCCTGTTCCGTGGCACCTATGCCCGCGCGATCCGTGCGCCCAACATCACCGAGCTGTTCAGCCCGGCTCAGGGCACAACCTTCCGCCCGGTCGATCCGTGCGACGTGAACGAGTTGCAGACCGCACCAAACGTGGCATTGCGTCAGGCAAACTGTGAAGCGATCTTCGCCCAAATCGGCGTTGATCCGACACTCGGCACCGGCTCATATGCCTATGTCGATCCGCTCACCGCACGCTTCACCGGCACGATTTCGGGCAACCCGAACCTGCAGGAAGAAACCGCAACGACATGGACAGTGGGTGCGCAGATCACTCCATCGTTCCTGCCGGGGCTGATAGTCAGTGTCGACTATTACAACATCGAGCTTGAAGACGCGATCAACGCAGTCGGAGCGCAGGATATCGTCGACAATTGCGTCGACTCGTCCACGATCGACAACGGCTTTTGTGCCAATGTTGATCGCCGCACGGACAATGGCGGCTTCCGCTTCCTGCGCCAGTCGGTGGTCAACTTCGTCCGGCGCGAAACCTCGGGTGTTGAAGCAAGCGCCCAATATTCGTTCGACCTTGGCGAGCACAGCTTCGTGTTGAACGCAGCGGGCACTTGGACCGAGAAGCTGGACGATTTCTTCGATCCGACGGACCCGACCAATATCGATCCCGAACTCGGCGAATTGCAGCGCCCCGAATGGGCCGGTCGCGCGGGCGCGACTTGGAACTGGAAAGGCCTGAGCGTCAATTACGGGCTGACCTATCAGGACGCACAAGCCCTGCGTGCGGTCGAGATCGAGACTGTCGGCATCGGCTCCAGCTTTGCCTACACGCCGACAAACGGCATTTCGGACGATGTTTTCATCCACGATATCTCGTTCAACTATGACGCGACCGAGATGTTCACCGTCTATGGCGGTGTGAACAACATCTTCAACACCAACCCGTTCGTGACGGAGCAAGCCTATCCGGTCAGCCCGGTCGGCACTTTGTTCTTCCTCGGAGTGCGCGCTTCGATGTAATCGGGCACAATCTTTGACACGGTTTGGGCGGGGCAATTGCGAGTGATTGCCCCGCCCTTTTCGTTCATGCATTGTTGCGATCAGCGCACCAGTGCGCGTCGCGACCTAAGTAAAAACTTGTAAACTGGATGCAGTTCTTAGTTCCAACGCGGCGCTTTTCCCGACTAAGCGGTGCCACAGAATCATGTTACATTTGGCGTTGGTGGCGCTTTGGGGAAGCAATATGAGAATTGCCATTGCGGACGACGATCCTGAACTGCTGGAGCAGTTGAGTTCGGCGCTGCGCGACACACCGCACCAGTTCGAACAATTCAAGGCCGGCCATGAATTGCTAACCTCGCTCAAGCGCGAGACCTATGACGTGGTGCTGGTCGATTGGAACATGCCCGGTCGCACGGGTATCGAAGTCATTGAATGGGCGACGGAAACGCTCGAAAATCCGCCTGCCTTCATTCTGTTGACGAGCCGCTCGGACAAATCCGACGTGGTGCGCGGGCTAAAGGCTGGCGCGGTCGATTACGTGGTGAAACCGGAAAGCAAGGAAGTGATCTTTGCCCGGATTGAAGCGGCCAACCGCCGGATCAAGCCGCCGGAAGTGGACCGCCACTCGGTGTTCGGAGACTATGCGATTGACCGCTTGCTGCGCAAAATCACGTGGCACGGCGAAGAGATAAAGCTCACCGCCAAGGAAACCGAACTGGCGACGCTGTTCTTTGACAATCTCAACCGGCCCTTGTCGCGCGCTTATATCTTCGGACAAATCTGGGGCGGCGTGCCCGATATCGAGAGCCGCACGCTCGACATTCATATCTCGCGTGTGCGCAAAAAGCTGAACCTTCGTCCGCGCAATGGGTTTGCGATTCAGACGGTGTTTGGTTTTGGCTATCGAATGGATCGTTGTTCGGATACAGAAGAGGCAGCCTGAACAAGCGAGGGCTGCGCCAAACTGTGACGAAAATTCTGCGAAATACTGTTTGCTTGGCAATGGCGGGCCTGCTGGGCGCGTGCGCGGTGTCATCGCCCTTGCAAATTCAATCGACCAATTCCGGCGCGCTTGCTGCGCGAACAATCTCCCTTGAAATCGCCGAAGGAGACGCGGGAACCGCGCGCGGAGGATACGCCGCAGCTTTGCGCTCGGCCTTTGCCAAACACGATATCAGCCTTTCCCCCGGCGCGCCGGTGGTTGCCGAGTTTGCCTTTTCGATCAGCGATGCAAGCGATGGAATTGTCGCTGGCAAGCCAGAAATTTCGGATGGCGAGACAGAGCATGACTGGATGGCCACGCCGCGAGAGCAACGACGTTTCGACCGGTGCGATGCGCAGCGGATGCGCGGGACACTCGTGCTGTTCGACAAAGACAAAAGCGCCATGGTCTATCGCGGGCGGGCGAGCCAGATCGAATGCGATTTTGGCGAGGCAGACATTGCCGCACTCGCCGACCGCTTGGTGGCCGATGCCCTTGGCAGGGCGGAGGCCGACTGATGCACAGGAAGTGGGCCTAAAGCGACTCCATTGGCAGATTAATCGCAAAGGTCGTGCCCGCACCATTCGCAGAGCGCACTTCAATGGTGCCATTGTGCGCATCGACAACTTTCTTGACCAGCGCGAGACCCAGCCCCGCGCTGGGCCCGGCATGGGTCGCATGCGCTCCGAAACGCGCAAACGGTTCTGCCAGACGCGCCTCTGACAATCCCGGCCCGCGATCCGAAACCAGAATGCGCAGAGAGTCGCCGCTGCCCTGCTTCAACGAAACCGAGACGTGTCCCAACTCGTCGGAATATTTGATCGCATTGCCGATCAGATTGTCGAGCATGCGCGCGATCAAAGAGGCGTCAGCTGGCGCAAAGATCGGATCCTCGGGAACATCCTGAACCAGGCTGATCTGTCTGCTCTCGGCTTGGGTGAAAGCACGGTCGCATGCTTCCTCGACAAGAGCACCGATATCGCAGTCCTCGATCTGGAGGTTCGGGCTGTCGAGCCGCGCCAATTGCACAAAATCGTCCGCCAGTTTCAATGTCCGCTCTGCCTGCATGCGAATGCGGCGCACCGTGTCCGGGGTCGTTTCTCCGGCTTCGGAGGCGCTCCGGGTCAGGCCCACAATCGCCACCTGAGGCGTGCGCATATCGTGCGAGAGAAATTCGAGCATCTGCTGCCGCTCGGTGTCGAGCCGCCGCAATTCGGTCACTTCGCGAAGGGCGATGATGCTCCCCACCTCGCCTTGCGTTTGTGTTTCGGCCAGCAAAGCGCGGGCGATCAGGAATGTGCGCCCGTCACGGGTCACAAGCTCGGTTCGGTCCCTTTCCAACCTCGACTCGGAAGACAGCAAGAACTCGCCGAACGACGGCTTATCCTGCGCATCCCAATACGGAAAAAGTTGCTCGGCTTTGGCGTTGAGCATCTCGACCGTGTCGTCTTCGCCCAGCACGATGATGGCGTCGGGCGCCGCTTCGATAACTCTGCGCAGGAAGCTGAGCGACGAATGGACGGTTTTGATAATTCCGCGAAGCTGCTCGATCTGGCGCGTCACATAATCGAGCCCGTCCTTCTCCTTCACCGCAATCCCGTCACCGGTCAGGCGCATTGCTTCACGGTCAAGATACCGGCTGGCATGACTCAATCGACGCCAGCTCCACAGGGGATAAGCAAGCATGATGACAGCAATCACCGATGCCGGCGCGAACCACAGTCTGGCCGCAAACAACAGCACCGCACAGGCACACAGCAACACCACAATGAGCCCCACAGCGCAGACCAGCACATAGCGCGGCGACAAATACCAGAAGGTCAGAAACAGCAGCAGCAGCGCGATTGTTGCCGCTGCATTTTGCCAGATCTGCGCGACCGGCTCGATCAGCGCATCGTTCATCAGGGCGTTGGTGAGGTTGGCCTGCGTTTCGATGCCGGTCATCAATCCAACCGCCCCGGACGCGACCGAATAACGGTCTCCCATCCCCTGTGCGGTCGCGCCGATCAGGACAATCTTGTCGCGCAGGAATGCAGGCGGGGTCGCGCCCGCAATCACATTGCTGGCCGACTCTTGCACGAAATCTCCGCGCGGCTGGAACGGGACGATGGCGTCGCGCTCGATCCTGTCCGCCGGGACCGGGCGGCCCAGCGCTTCCATCAAGGTTACGGTGAGATGCGGGTAGGTCTGGCCGTCGAGATCATAGGCAAGATCAAACCGCCGCAGCACCCCGTCCCCGTCAGGAGCAAGCGCGACATGACCCAGCCCCGCGGCTGCGCTTTGCAGTTCGGGCAAGGGGAGCACGGGGTCCTGACCATCCTCGGTCATCGGACGCGGGCCAAATGTATGCGGCAGCAAGACATTGCCACTGGCGCGCATGGCATCGGCCAGCGCGCCGTCGGCCTCTTCGTCGGTAGGCTCGAGAAACAGCACATCGAGCACCACCGCTTTGGCTCCGGCGGCGTCGAGGTTTTCGACCAGCTTGGCGTGGGTCGCGCGCGACCATGGCCATGCGCCGATGCGCTTGAGGCTGGCATCGTCGATCGTGACCAGCACGATGTCTTCCGACACGGCAGGGCGGGTGAGCGATGACCCGTAATCGAGGATCTGATTGTCAATCCGGTTGGCTGCCCCGCTGGCGTGCAGATAGGCTGCGGCGGCGATGGCGAGGGCGAGCAAAATCGCCCATTCCAGCATCAATCGCGCAGACGCCATCGGGTTAGAACCGACCGCGCTTATTCGCCAATTTCAAGCTCCTTGGGTTCGCCCCAGACCTTGTAGAATTCGCCGTTATCAGCCTGCATCACCGCGACGCGCCATTGATAGGTCCCGCCATCAAGCTCGGTGAGCAGCAGCGAGGTTTTGGTCAATCCGGCTTCGTCCACGATCAGCGTGTCGGGGTTGTCCTTGTTCCAGAGCTGGAAGGCGTAGACCGTCTCGCCCTCGCCCGCCGCCAGCCAGCTGAACAATGTGCCGAATGCCAACGGTGAGGGATCCTCGGGCGCTACACCAAGCCGCTGACGCCGAAACTGGTACGACTTTGAATCGAAACCTTCGAGACCAGTTGCCGAAATGGCCCTGACCCGCGCAGAATATGTCCCGTTTTTCAGCCCATCAAAAACCGCCTCGGGATCGGTGACGACGGTTTCGCTGACCATATCGGTCAAGTCGGCATCGGTGCCGATTTGAACGCGATAGGCCACTGCGCCATCCTGCGGTGCAATCGCGAATTTCATTGTTTCACCGCTTTGCGTGGCATTGCCGCCGATCAACGCAGTGGCTGGCAAAAGCGTCTCCTGCTCGCCCACGCCGCTCGCCGTGCTGGCAACGCCAAAGCCTGCCGGAGTGCTTTTCTCCCGACCGCCGACCGCGACGGCAACGGTGCCCTTGGTCACTTCGGTCGTGCCGCGCGCGCTCGCTTCGTCATAGCCGACGCGGAATTCTGTGCCCCGCACAGCGCTCGTGCCGACGGGGGTGGACATTCTCAGGCGGTCATAACGCTTCATCCTCGGCGAACTGGCCGAACCGCGCCCGCGCACAACCTTGAACTCCACGTCCAGAATGCCGCCCATGTCATAACGAAGCGCCCGCACCAGCTCCGCGACCGAGTTGGACGGAACCGAAATGCGCCCTCCGAAACCCTTCGATGTGAATGTCACAAAGCCGTTTGCGCTTGTCTGGACATCGCGGCCCAACAGCATCCCTCTGAAAGCGGGTTTGTTATCGACCTTCACCTCTCCTGAATGCTCATCAACCTTAAGCTCGACCGGCTTGTAGCTCAGGAATTCGCGCGGGATGCGCAGTCGCGTGTTTACCGGCATCCGGCGCGGATTGGTCACGCGGTTGATGCGCTGGACCTTGAGCGCGTCGGACTCTTTCCAGAAATACCGCCGCGCAATATTATACAGCGTATCGCCCGCTTTAACGCGGTAGGTGACCATGTCGGACCCCTGCGCTGCCGCATGGGTAGTGGGCAGCATAAGCGCGATCAGAACAAGCGCCATTAAGCGCGCAAACACTGGCTTTGTCATCGTGAAGGGCCTCCCTCATGCGCCTTTGCATGGTTGGATAGCGGGTCTGGCACGCGGGTGTAAACTTCACCACGGCCGAGCGGCGCATTTTACAAGAAATTACGCCGCAAAGCGATGCCGTGCGCATGAGGATTGCCCGAGGCGAGCAAATCGACCATCACTTGGCCAACCGCAGTTTGGAGAGACTGATGAGCAGTGTGTTTTCGCCTGAATTGGAGGCGTTCCGCGCCGAAGTGGCCGAATTCTTTGCCACCGCCCCCACCGAGGCTGTGCGCGAGGCCGGGCGCAAGACCACCAGCGTTTTCGCGCCCTTCGACCAATGCATGGAATGGCACCGCATCCTGCACAAGAAAGGCTGGTCCGCGCCGCACTGGCCCAAGGAATATGGCGGCCCCGGCTGGAGCGTCGAACAGCGATTCATCTTTGCCGAGGAATACCGCAAGGCCGACCTGCCCCCGCTTCTGCCGCAAAGCACCGGCATGGTTGGGCCGCTGCTGATTGATCTGGGCACCGAAGAGCAAAAGGCGAAATATCTGCCCGGTATTCTGGCCGGAGATGATTTCTGGGCGCAGGGCTATTCCGAGCCCAATTCCGGCTCCGACCTCGCCTCGCTCAGCTGCCGCGCGGAACCGGACGGCGATGATTACATCATCAACGGTTCGAAAATCTGGACCACATATGCGCATCACGCCAACCGCATGTTCATGCTGGTGCGCACCAGCAATGAAGGCAAGAAACAGCAGGGCATCACCTTCCTGCTGCTCGACCGGACCGACTATCCCGGCATGGAAATCCGCCCGATCTACGGCCTCGATGGCTTTCCCGAACAATGCGAGGTGTTCTTCGACAATGTGCGCGTCCCGCAATCGGGCCGCGTGGGAGCGGAGAACGACGGCTGGACCGTGGCCAAGCACCTCTTGAAGCACGAACGCGGCGGTTCAGCGGCCAGCCCGACTTTGATGCGCTATTGCGAAAGGGCGAGGGGCGCCGCTGCTAAGACGCCCTCTCCCTTCGGCGGGATGCTGGCCGATGACCCCGTGTTCCAGGCCGAGATAGGAGCGGTTGAGGCGAATATCACCTCGCTCTCGCATATGGAGAAGCTGGCGATTGCCGGGCACAAGGTGGCGAGCGATCCCTCCTTCCCCTCAATGAACAAGACGATCAATTCCGAGGCCTTGCAGGATATTTCGACGTTGATGGCGCGGCTTTCGGGCGTCGATGGCCTGGCGCGTCAGGTCGAAGCGCTGCGTGTCGGATCGAACGTCGAGCCCCTTGGCTCCGAGTTCGATTTGATCGCCATGCCGCTCTACCTCAACAGCCGCGCGGCCTCGATCTACGCCGGCTCCAACGAAGTGCAGCGCGACCTGATCGCGCGCACGGTTACGATGCACTGATCGGGAAATTGAGACGATGGAATTTGCCTTCTCCCAAGAGCAAGACATGCTGCGCGACAGCGTCGCAAAGTATCTGGAAAAGAACTACGATTTCGACACCCGCCAAGCGCTGGTGCGCTCCGATCAGGCGTGGTCGAGCGAGGTGTGGACGCAATTTGCCGAACTGGGCCTGCTTGCCCTTCCCTTTAGCGAGGACAAAGGCGGGCTTGGCGGGTCCATCGCCGATTGCGTCGCCTTCGCGCGCGATTTTGGCAAACATCTGGTGGTGGAGCCTTACGCGCACACCATCCTGCTAGCCGGCGCGGCTTTGGAAGCGAGCGAGCACGAACGCGCGAGCGAGTGGATCGAGAAACTGGCAACCGGCGAGGCCATCGTCGCCTTCGCTTACGAAGAGGGCGCGGGGATAGCGACGCCCGACATGATTCAGACCACAGCCTCCCGCACAGTCGATGGCTTCACCCTAAGCGGAGAGAAGCGGCTGGTGATAGCGGGCGCCGAAGCCGACGCCGTCATCGTCGCCGCGCGCGCGGGCGAGGCCATCGGCCTTTTCCTTGTCGAGAAGGATGCGCCGGGCCTCACCGCCAGCGCCTACACCACCATAGACGGGCAAAGCGCGGCCAAAATGACCTTTGCCGACACCCCGGCTCAGCCCCTGCTCGAAGACGCCGACGAGGCGCTCGAAGCGATCCTGAACAAAGCGATCATCGCCCAATCCGCCGAGGCCGTCGGCGCGATGGAAGCGCTGTTGGCCACCACCGCCGAATACGCGATGACCCGCAAGCAGTTCGACCAACCCATCATCACATTCCAGTCGGTCGCGCACCGCCTGTCCGACATGAAGATCGCTTACACCAAGGCGCTTTCTACGCTGACCTACACCACCGCGCTCGCCAATTCGGGCAGCGCTACCAAGCGCGACATCGCGGTGCTCAAAGGTCAGATCGGCAAGCTGGGCCGCGAGATTGGAGAGGCGGCGATCCAGACCCATGGCGGCGTGGGCATGACCGACGAGTTGAACGTCAGCCACTACCACAAGCGCCTCCTCGCCTATGACGCGCAGCTGGGCGATCACACCTATCACTTGCGAGTTGTGGGGCGCGGATAGGAGACCAAGAACTTGCGCAACGCGCCTCTCTCAACCATGGGAGGCGCACCAACAGCCCGCGCTCAAGGACACACATATTCATGGCCCTCACGCTTCCGCAGCTCACCGTCACCGGAACCCCTCACGCGATGGGCCAGCAATATGGAGCGCATTTTCGCGCCATGATCCGCTCCTTTGTTGAAGACCGGGTGACGGCGGTGACAACCTATCTGCGCGATACGGGCCATGAGGGCACGGACCGTCTGTTCGAAGCGGGCGCGGCCTGCCTCGACTTAGTGAAATCGTTCCACCCCGATGGCTACGCCGAACATATGGGGATTGCCGAGGGCGCCGGCATTGATCCGGTGCGCCTCTTCACGACCGCCAATATGACCGATGTGCGCGATATCATCGCTTATCCCGGCGATCCGGTTGTGGAGGAAGACGAAGGCTGCACGGTCGGTCTATTGCCGCCGGCGATCAGCGCCAATGGCCACGCTCTTCAAGGGCAGACCTGGGACTTGAACGGGCCCGATGTCGACTATGTCATCGCGCTGCATCGCCTGCCCGATGACGGGCCGGAGAGCTGGACGGTCACCTGTTCAGGTTGCCAGACGCTGATGTGCATGAACCAGCACGGCGTCACCGTTGGCACAACCAACCTCAAAACCTACGGCGCAAAGGTTGGCATCCCCTACCTCTCGCTGCTGCACTTCGCTTTGCAACAAGAGACAAAAGCCGCCGCCAGCGCGGTGGTCGAAGCCGCACACGTCGCGGGCGCGCATTCCTATTGGGTGGGCGATGAAACGGGCGCGATTGAGTGGGAGAAAACCCCGCAAGGCTCGCATTCGCGCAGCACGGATGACGGCCCACTCGCCCGCTCGAACCATTGCCTGTTCGAGGACAATGTGGCGCGCGAAACCGATCTGTCGCCCAGCACGCACAACCGCTTTGATCGGATCACGAAGCTGCTGGCTAAGAGCGATCAGCATAGCGTGACATCTCTGCAAGCGCTGTTCGCGAACCGCGATGACGGTCGTCTGAGCATCAACCGCTTTGCCGAAGACAATTCAGGCGCCACCACCAACGCAGTCGTCGCGTGCAATCCGGCTGATTTGGAATTCCTCGCCTGCCGCGGCCCAGCCGACCAAGGCGAATGGGCAAGGCTGGAATTTGAGCGCCAAAGGGCGGCGGCGTAGACCGAACGCACTACTCTTAAAGCGCCTCGAACGAACTCGAAGGGTTCGCAAGCGCGACCGCGCGCCCGCAGATGCCCCGCAGCGAAGCGAAGGGATCAGCATCGAGGAAAAACAGGAATGGTGCCGCTTACTGGACTCGAACCAGTGACCCCATCATTACGAATTAGATGCTCGGTGAGGAAAGACCCTGGGATTTCAACCTGGATTCATTATGTTTAATGCACCTTACTCCATTGCAGCTCTCTCAAATTACCGCCATGGTGATTGCTGAAAACGGAGCTAGCAATCACATGCCGTCAGGCAACATTACGAAAAGCACGGTTGATGGCCTTCTTCCCGCAGATCGGGATCAGTTTCTTTGGGACGCAAAAGTGGCTGGTTTCGGGGTCAAGATCACGCCAAAGGGTGCGAAAGTCTACCTGTACCAATACCGCATGGGCGGGCGCGGCTCAAAAGTGCGACGATTTACCATCGGCAGGCATGGAATGATAACTGCCGAATACGCGCGCAAAGAAGCAAAGCGCCTTGCAATGCAAGTCGTTCAGGGCATCGATCCTCGAGCAGAAAAGTTGGAACGTATCCGCGTAGAGGTCGAGCTCGCTTTCCCCGCCTATCTGGAGCATTTTTCAAAGGAATGCCTCTCAGTTGAATGGAAGGCTTCCGCACGGGAAGTTGAGGCAATGTTACGCTCCTATGCCCTACCCTCACTGCGAATGAAGTCCCTGCCAGATATTACGCGCAGCGACATTGCCTCCATTCTTCGTGCTTTGAGAAGTAAGCCCGCCACAGCTGCAAAGCTCTTCGCTGTTTTGCGACGACTTTTTCGATGGGCTGTAAAAGAAGGAGACCTTGCTATCTCACCAATGGATGGGATGGAGGCACCTAAACCACCGAGTTCTCGCGATCGATGGTTACGAGATGCAGAAGTATTGCGCGTATGGACTGCCTCTAGCGCTCTTGGCTATCCCTTCGGGCCGATGGTCCGTTTTCTGATATTGAGCGGTGCACGGCGCAATGAGGTAGCCCATTTATCGTGGGATGAGCTTAATCAAGAACAGAAGCTTTGGTCTCTACCAGCGTCACGTGCAAAAAACGGTGAACCCAACGACATCCCCCTTACTGCTCTAATGGTCGATGAGCTCAACGTTCTCACCAAAAGTCGCAAATCGGCTAAATGGCCGAAATGTGGCTTTGTTTTCTCAACCAACGGTAAATCACCGGTATCTGGCTTCTCGCGAGCCAAACAAAGGCTCGACAAGATCCTTGCCAGGGGTGGTGAGAGTATGGAGCATTGGAGTCTCCATGACTTGCGACGCACTTTTGCAACTGGAATGCAGCGTCTTGGCGTTCGATTTGAAGTGACCGAAGCTATCCTCAACCATAAATCGGGATCCAGAGCCGGTGTGGCAGGCATCTATCAACGCCACCATTGGGGGCCGGAAAAGAGGGCCGCGTTGCAGGCTTGGTCTGACCATATTGAATGCCTGGTTTCTAACAGGGACGATATTGTGAACACAAGCAAGACCCTTGGATGAACGGAGCTCCAGGAACACTGAACTCCCAACGGCAGAAAACGACCAACTTATCACGCAACACTTTTGATTGATAATGCGTTCACGGAGGCAGAATGAGCGAATTGGTTCATAAGCTTGAAGGCCGAAACATGTGGCCATGGCCTTACGCACTAGCCTGGGCATTTCCAAAATCGCATAAACATGATGCTTGCCGCGACGTAGCTCACGTACTTCTTGATCCAAGGGATGTTAAAGGGCGCGCCATTCGAGCGATTAGTGTTTTGGTCAAGGCGGCCGAGCCAACTACGAAACGACTTAGGGGAAGTACGCTTCGATCGAACCTAACCTATGCAGAGCCAAGCAAGGCTCAGCTTGAACGACAGTATCTGCTTATCAAAGCAGAGGAGAAATTGGTCGATCTTCTTCAAACCGGTGGATTGATAGCTTGGGCTCGACAAAGCCCGCATGAACCGCTCCAAAAACTTGGAGAAGCGGACTGGATCGGTTCTGAAGTTCACTATGAAGACACCTGTGATGTCTGTGCCGAAGGCACACGGGCGGAAGCAGCACGCATCAAAAATTACCTATCAGAAAGCATCCCATCTGTAAGACGATATTTTGACGTCCACATAACTAGCGCATCGCTGAAGCAGCAATTCAATATGCGCCCAGGTCTCAACCTTCAACTTGTGCCAGCAAGCGCAGTTGGCAGCACTTGGGCCTTAAGCGAAGCTAAAAACAAGGCAATTTTTGGCCATCACGAAGACATTGTCAGGCAAGTCTCTCGAAATAGCGAATACTCACAAGCTGAATCAGAAACTCCGACGGGAAACAGGACAAATGGTTCCTCCGGTGCAGGCCAAGAGGGGTACCGCCGCATTGGAGAAGCGCTAAAAACCGGCGAGATTGATGCGCTAATTCAGAATCGCGCGACCGGACAATATTTCAGAGTGCCAAAGGACTATTGGCTCGATTGGCGTGAAGGTGAGAATATCTTTGATATCGGTGTAGATGAGGCGTTCGTTGGACAGCCGATCCTAGTTGACGAATCCCGAATGGATGCTTGGATTGAGTGCGCTTCTGCAATGAATCATCATCCATCAAGGACGCCGCCTAGGGCAACAGATGCGGAGATCTTAGAAAGATGTGACCAGCTGTGGCTTCAAGGCTCAAATGTGCGAGATCTTGATAAAGACATTCCAAGGGAGCCGAAGTTTCAGGGTGTAAAAGCCATGGTAATTCGAGAATTGACCAAAGGGCGGTACAGCCGCGGAGGCAGGCGCATCGAACGAACTCCAGACATGATCAAGCACATTTCCTGAGTTGTGCAGGATGCACGCCTACGCACTTCTAGTGGCGCATTTCCTTTGAGGCCAAAACCCCTTTCGCAAAGCCCACTCATGGTGATTGGGCGTCACAGAAAGGAATGGATTTGGAACCTCTCCTCACAACTGCCGAGGCTGCTCCGGTAATCGGTGTTTCCGCTGGAACCCTCGAGAACTGGCGCGTAAATGGATACGGGCCGCGCTTCATAAAATCAGGACGCCGCGTCGTATATGATCCGACCGATATTGAAGCCTGGAAGAACGAAAATCGCTTTCAGTCGACTAGCGAGGCTAATCAGCCGGTTACGAGTACTTTTGGTGAAGATCACCTCCTCAAGTCAAAGTCAGCGCAGAAAACAAAGGGAAATACGTCGCCTCATTGTTTCTACGTCCGGAATAAGACGGAGCAACAATGATGCCTTCAATTTTTGAAAGTCTTTTTACCAACACTAACGGCAACATCTGCGTCATGGACCCAGATAGCAAAAACACGCTGCTCACTCGAGACCACACGGCAATTTTACGTTTCACAATCGCATTCCCGAATTCCGTTCTCGTTCCTGTCACGGACCATGGCGAGTGCGTCGCGATTTTCATACATGGCGATGGTCATGCGATGCACCCGCCCCCCTCTGTGCCGTCCGATCTTGGAGGCCTCTATCTTAACGATGGCGAACCGATCCCTGATCAGGAACCAGGAAAGCTTCTCATCCCAGTAGACTCGCTTGGCGAGCTTGAAGCTTGCGAGTTCTACTCGCTCGCCGACCTTACCGTCTGGCACGTACCCGCATTAGATCCTCCGGAAGCCGGAAGCCCCAAGATTGACCCAGCTCTGCTCGAAGGGAAATCCGCTGACGAACAGCGACACCTTCGTGAATTGAATGATCGCGTTGCCGTTGGAATGCTCGGACATAAACTGCGGATCATCCATCAGCCGGACAAATCCAAACCTCCCAAGTTTCTCTCCGTCAGCGACGCGCGCGAGCTAGAAGCGACCCGTGTCGTTCGAACCAAAGAGGGTGATAAGAAGAACATGTTCAATGAATGGAAGGGGTGGGAGGGACGCCGTGTCTACGATACGATTGCTTTTGCTCCTCACAGCAACGATCCTTCAGTGTTTAACCTTTTTTCCGGCTGGAGCGTCAAGCCATCTCGCGGTGACTGGTCTCTTTTGCGCAATCACATCAAGGACGTTGTATGTAGCGGCAACGACGAGCAGTTCGGTTTCTTTATCGCTTGGCTGGCGCACATTTTTCAATTCCCGGATCAAAAGCCCCGAGTTGCCGTGGTCATTCGCGGAAAGAAGGGCACAGGCAAATCGATTGTGTTCGATTTCATCCAACAGCTTATGCCTGATTATTTTTACAAAGTAGCCGACGGAAATCGCGCTCTAGGCAACTTCAACGCGCCTTATGAAACGACCCTCCTGCTCTTGATGGAAGAAGCGTTCTGGGCTGGCGATCGCGCGAAAGAAGCAGGTTTGAAAGACCTAATTACCAGCCCGACGATTGCCATCGAGCGCAAGGGAGTGGACCCGTATATGGCCAAAAACCATATGCGTATTGCGATGATCTCAAATGACCGTTGGGTTGTTCCTGCGACCGATGATGAGCGACGCTATGCAATCTTTGATTGCAGCGACAAGCATCGCGGTGACAAAGCCTATTTCGAGGCTATCTTCGAGCAGATGCGCAATGGTGGGCTTGAAGCCATGTTGTATGATCTCGTGACCTACGAGCCTGACGCTGGGTGGGAATCAATTAATACCGCGCCGGCGACATCGGGACTTCGAGAGCAGATCATTGAATCGCTGCGTGGTATCGATCGCTTTATGCACGACCTGCTAAAATCTGGCATGTACGAGTGTGATGATATGGTTGAGGGCGGGATATTCCTCGACGAGGACTGCGGCATATCGATTAGCATGAAAGACATGCGTATCGCTGTGCGGGACTACCTAGCGGACCAATACCCTGGTCAAAAAGCCGCTTCCTATGATCTAATCGCTCGTTCGGTGAATGAGTGGTTCGGCGCGGAGGTCGTAACTCGTAAAGCGCAGCAAAATGCTGTTCGATGGATCGAGTTTCCCACGCTTACCGACGCCCGGGCTCACGTCCGGCGTAGCAAAGGCATTGAAATTGATGCTCCTGTCCGCCTGCCCCCAGGATCGCGAAAAGAAAACGTAGTTCGTTTGCGTTCGGCAAGACGCTCTGGATAATCCTTGAAGAATCGTTCTGTGTTTTGACGGGTCCTTACTGTGAGTGACCTGCTCCCCTGAAAAGTCCTCGATTTGCGGTTAGTCTGTTCCTTGCCAAGGAGACAGACGAATGAAGCGGTCAAGATTTACGGAAGAGCAGATCATTGGTGTTCTGAAGGAGCATCAGGCTGGGCTGAGCGCGAAG
>JBCCOF010000003.1:0-51681 GCA_039025455.1 Pseudomonadota bacterium
GCGCACCTCAATCTGTGCGGCCAAAGCGCCGGTCTGTTGCACTTGGACCGAACGATCGACCACTGCGAGCACTTGACCTGCATTGACCCAGTCGCCCGCATCCGCGAGCACCCGCAATACCTGGCCGCCTTCACCGGCGACGCCAACCGGCATTTCGCGGCGCGCAGCAAGCGTGCCAGGCGCCTCAATAACGCCTTCGACCGTGGTTTTTCCCGGCGCTATGACAGTGACGACTGGCGCCTGCGAGCTGTCGTCAGCAACTGGTGCGGGAGCCGGTGCAAAAAGCACAAAATAAGCCGCAATCGCGAGCAACAGACCGAAAACTCCGATCCCGCCGAAAAGCAGCCAGCGGGGGATTCCCGAGCGCTTTTCAACCCCAGCTTCCTGCGAGCCAGCGACGTCGGCGGCGACGTTATCAGCAGCTTCGGCAGTGATGGTGGTCTCAAAATTCATGCAGAACCCTCAATCAGCAGTGGTGTATTATCTATATAACTCACTTAATGCAACGTTTGATTAGGCTTGCGGGGCCTCAGGAGCAATCCGCGGTTCGACTGATGACTTGCAGCGTAGACGAAGGGCGTTGGCGTTGGTTCCGCCGCGGCGCGCGCAAACTGCAAATGAAAGGGCGGTGCAGCCGATGCTACACCGCCCCTAAATTGTCCCGGGAGCAGCTAAATCCGCTCCGGTGCGATTATTCAGCCAGCTTTGCGGCCCTTGATCTTGTTGTAAGCGAACAGGACGATGAATGCACCGACCACCGCGCCAATAAAGCCTGGGCCTTCGCCCGGACCGTAAAAGCCCAGCAGCGCACCAAGAAAGCCCGCAACAACTGCACCACCAATCCCGAGCAGGATCGTCAAAAGAATCCCGCCGCCGTCTTTTCCTGGCATCAGGAATTTCGCGATCATTCCAGCGATTCCGCCGACAATGACCCAACCAATCAATCCGTAATTTGCAAACAAGTCCATTGATCATCCCCTCTTGTTCGGAAGGGGACATAGCAGCATTCACCGCACAGGCGACAAGTGTTTTTTAAACAGGCTTGTTCGCTCAATATTTGAGCTGGCGCTCATAGAGATCGCGATAATGCTGAATCCGGGTCACTCGCAGACCCTGCATGCCTGAGCGATCAACCGCACGCTGCCACGAAGCGAACTCTTCGAGCGTCAGACCGTATCGTTCGAGAACCTCGTCAATTGTAAGCAGGCCACCGTTAACGGCTGCCACAACTTCAGCCTTGCGGCGCACCACCCAGCGCTTCGTTTTTGGCGAAGGCAGATCGTCCACAGTCAATGGCTCGCCGAGCGGCCCGATGACCCTCGCGGGCCGAATGTCTTGGTTCTCAATCATGTGTCGTCTCTCGCATCGCCGCCATCGGCCTCGCTTGTCGGTAGAACGACAATGCCCTGCGATGCTTTAGAGGCCTCTAAAGCAACAGGGTTAACGCCCTGTTCGCTATTGCCCAGTGTTTGAAAATATGTCGCCGCAGCATCACCAAAGCTTGCAGCTGTGCTCTCGATAGAGTGGCGCACATCACGCCGCAAAACCCGACGAAGGTCGCGCGCCGCATTTAAGCGCGCAGTCAATTCGCTCCATTCGATCGCACGAAGCGCATCGCCGCCGCGCCCCGTCACAGTGTCTCTGCTGCCAATAAGCAAATCGCCGGGGACGCAATCCGTGTCGCGATCAATAGATTCGGATATTGCTTTCTCGAACATGGCCGCTGTGTCTAACGGCGGGTTCTCAAAATGTGGTAAAACCGGAATTTACCTGCCCTTAGGAAAAATTCGAGGTCGGGCCTAAAGCGCTGCCGCGTCTGGTGGGGCTGGCGAGACGGGCGCCAACGCCCTATATGCGCCGCGATTATGAGCACCCTTTCGCCCTCCCGCGCCGTTTCAACCTTCGGACTTGAGACCGCCGCATTGTTCGATCTACCGCGGTCTGCCGATAAGTGCCGGATCGTAGTGGCGATGAGCGGCGGGGTCGATTCGTCTGTTGTTGCTGCGCTCGCGCACGACACTGGTGCCGAGGTGATCGGGATAACCCTTCAGCTTTATGATTACGGCGCGGCCACCGGTCGCAAAGGCGCGTGTTGCGCGGGCGACGATATTCAGGATGCGCGCGCCGTCTGTGATCGCCTTGGCATTGCGCACTATGTTTTCGACCATGAAAGCGCTTTTCGCGAAGATGTGGTCGACCAGTTTGCCGACGAATATCTCGCCGGCCGCACGCCTGTACCCTGCATCCGATGCAATATGGGGCCGAAATTCACCGACCTGTTCCGAATGGCGCGCGAGCTTGGCGCGGATTGCCTTGCGACCGGGCATTATGTCCGCCGCGTTGAGGTGCAGGAGAACGGCCCGCATCTCTATCGCGCGGTCGATCCGGCGCGCGACCAGTCATATTTCCTTTATGCGACGACGCAGGAGCAACTCGACTATATCCGTTTCCCCTTGGGCGGCCTGCCAAAGACTCAGGTGCGCGAGCTGGCCGAGCAGGCAGCGCTGCGCAATGCGGCCAAGCCCGACAGTCAGGACATCTGCTTTGTCCCGGACGGCAATTACGCGAAGATCGTCACCGAACTGCGCCCCGAGGGCGGTGCGCCCGGCGCGATTGTGCACGCGGCGACGGGTGAGACCTTGGGTCAGCACAAAGGCATCATCCATTTCACTGTCGGCCAGCGCAAAGGCCTCGATATCGGTGGTCAGCCCGAGCCGCTTTATGTGATCGGCCTCGATGCCGAATCCCGCGAAGTACGCGTCGGCCCAAAGCGGATGCTGGCGGTTGAAAGCGCGAATTTGATTGAGACCAACCGGATCGGCGCTCTGCCAGATGAGCCGTTGACGGCAAAAGTGCGCAGTCTAGCGAAGCCAGTGCCGATCACGCTCGAAGGACCACTGGGCGACAATGCCTCAACCCGCATTCGTTTTGCCGCACCTGAATTCGGAGTCGCGCCTGGCCAGGCAGCGGTGATCTATTGCGGCGAGCGCGTAGTTGGCGGCGGCTGGATCGATTCGACCGTTTCGGTGGGCGCTTAGCCGCTTAGCCCTCCCACTCCTCCAGCACGCAGCCATAGCCTTTCTTGAAGGTGGCTGTGTTGGACGTGACCAGCGGGAAGCGCGCTGTGACGCTTTTGGCTTCGACATCGTCGGTCAAAGTGACCAGCTCCATGCCACTCAGCTTGTCCTTCTCGCAGTCTTCCAGGCTGCGCCCGGCAACGAAGCGGCATGAGCACGCCACGCGCGCAGCATAGGAGGTTCCGACATCGGCATAGCCATTGATCGTTGCGCGGTTGAGATAGACCGCCACGGCAATTCCAACCACGATCAGCAGAAACAGCCACATGGCAATCTTCGAGAAACTGAACCGTTTTGTCATTGCCAAGCCGTTATCCTTGGGGAATTGAGGGTGTGATGAAAGCTCGCTTGACCCCTCTTATCGCCGCAGTTGCACTTCTGCCAAGCCTTGCCTCTTGCGGTGATGCAACTCCGCAAGAGCCCGCGCCTCTTGGCAAGGCGGCTATGGCAGCCGTTACCGAAAAGGCTGGCGCGCCCAAGGAGCAATTGGCGCGCGAATTGGACGATTTGTTCACGATGGAGGGTCTGGGCGAAACCCGCGCCGTGGTGGTTATGGCCGATGGCGCAGTCGCGGCGGAGCGCTATGGCGAAGGCTATAATGCTGACACGCGGCATATCTCCTGGTCAATGGCGAAGACGGTGACCGCAGTTCTGATCGGGATGCTGGTATCCGACGGATTGCTCAGCCTCGACGAACCTGCACCGATTGAACTTTGGCAGCGCCCCGGCGATCCACGCTCCGAGATTACTTTGCGGCAATTGCTGCAAATGAACTCGGGCCTGCGCCACACCGAGGCTGGTCCGGTACCGTATGAATCGAGCGAAGTTCGGATGCTGTTCCTCGATGGCCGCGACGATATGGCGCGTTGGGCGAAGGAGCAGCCACTCGAAGCCGAGCCGGGGGAGAAGTTTGAATATTCCTCCAACACCACCGTGATCCTTGCTTTTCTTGCCGCGCAGGCGCTGACCGAAAGCGAGGCGCCCGATGCGCGGCGCAAGGCGGTTGAGGATTATTTGCAGGAGCGATTGTTTCAGCCCCTCGATATGACATCGATGGTGGCGGAATATGATGCGAGCGGAACGCTGATCGGGGGCAGCCTGATGCACGCGACCGCGCGCGACTGGGCCAAGTTTGGCGAATTTATGCGCCGCAATGGCCGCGCCCCGAGCGGCGAGCAATTGGTGCCGGTACGCTGGATCGAAGCGATGCGGACCTCCAGCCCGACCGCAGAGCAATACGGTTTCCAGACTTGGCTGAACAAACCCCTTGGCCAGAAGGGCGCAGAATTTGGCCACCCGCTGTTCCCCGAGCGCGCTCCGGCGAGCCTTTTCGCGCTGATCGGGCATATGGGGCAATATGTGCTGGTCTCACCCGAACAGCGGGTGACCGTCGTGCGGCTGGGGCACTCGACGTCCGAGGAGCGCCCACCAATGCTGCAGCAGGCGGCGGACGTGATTGCGCTCTATCCGAAGAGGTAGGCGTCAGAGCAGGAAGCTGCCCTCGACCACGGTGACACAGGGCCCGCCGAGCCAGACCCGTTCGCCATCATCGCCTTGAGCAACTCGCATCGTCAGATCACCGCCGCGAGTGCTGGCCTGATGCGCGGTCATGGCCTCTTTGCCCAGTCGCTCGGCCCAGAAGGGTGCAAGCGCAGCGTGAGCCGAGCCGGTGACACTGTCCTCATCGACTCCCCAGGCAGGCACGAAGACCCGGCTGACCACATCGTAGCTGTCGCCCGGAGCGGTGCAGATCGCCATCAGGTCAATGCCGCGCAATGCGGCCGTGTCCGGTTCCAACGCGCGGATCTCCGTCTCGCTTTGCATCAGGACAATCGCGGTCTGCTCTGCCCCTTCATAGGACAAGAATGCCTCGCCGCGAAAGCCGATCGCCGCGAGCAGCTCTGGCTGCGCTTTGGGCTCGACCCGTGTTACCGGAAGACCAAGCTCATACCCCGCATCCGCTTTCACCACTTCGAGAACGCCCGCCTTGCGGGTACGGAAGGTCACTCGGTCTGCGCTACCGAACCTATCCGGATTGCTCAGGATAACATGCCCGCTGGCGAGCGTCGCATGACCGCACAGCGCCACTTCGTCGGTCGGCGTAAACCAGCGCAGCTCCCAATCCGAAGCGCCTGTCCCGTCGCGCACGACAAAGGCGGTTTCGGCAAAGTTGTTCTCTTCGCCGATCTTCTGAAGCGTGGCGTCATCAAGCCATTCTTCGAGCACCATGACTGCCGCCTGATTGCCGCCGAAAGCGGCATCGCTGAACGCATCGACATGCCAATAGGGGATCGTCTGGGTCATTTTACGGTGCCTTACGGATAGAGAAGTGTGTCGGACCACGGCGCTGTTTCATCCGCGCGGGTGAAGGTCCGTCGATCATGCAAGCGGTTGTCGCGGTCGCGCCAGAACTCGATTTCGCGCGGGCTAAGCGTGAAACCGGTCCAATGCGGGGGGCGCGGAACTTGGCCAGCTTCTTCATGCTCGACCCAGAGCGCTTTCACCCGGTCAATATAGTCCTGTCGTTGTGGCAAAGGGCGCGACTGGTCGCTGGCTGCCGAGCCAACCTGGCTCGTATAGGCGCGCGAGTGGAAGTAATCGTCGGCACGCTCGGGTGTCACTTCGACCAAAGGGCCAGTGATGCGGATCTGGCGGTGCAGGCTCTTCCAGTGGAACAGCATCGCCGCTTGCATATTGGAGCGAATCTCTTCGCCCTTGCGGCTTTGGGCATTGGTGAAGAATGTGAAGCCCCCTTCGTCTGGTCCGTGCCCCTTGAGCAGAACCATCCGCACCGAGGGCGATCCACCCGGCGTAGACGTTGCGACCGCCACGGCATTGGGATCGTTGGGTTCACTCGCCTGCGCCTCGGCGAACCACTCATCAAACAGGGCATATGGGTCCGCGCCGCTGGGGATCTGGCTATCAGCCAGCTGGCTGGTGTTGAGCGATTCGGGTTGCGTGGTTGTGCTCATCCGGCGGTTCCATGGAAAGTCGTTGTCTAAGCCCGAGATATGGGAGTCCCGCCTCTCAATGCCAATACAAGAGCAGCCAGCAAAAATGCGGGAATTGTTGATCTGGTTAATCGCAGATGTGCGCGTACCCCATCACACGCTTGCCTCGCCACGCTGTAGCACCTAGCTAACACGCTATGTCCAATCCATACAGCACACTTGGCGTGGCGCGCACCGCCTCCGAAAAGGAGATCAAGAGCGCTTATCGAAAGCTCGCCAAGGAGCTGCACCCTGACCGCAACAAGGATAATCCCAAGGCGGCCGAGCGCTTTTCGGATGCGACCAAGGCGTATGACCTGCTGTCGGATAAGGACAAGCGCGCGCAATTCGACCGCGGCGAAATTGACCACGAAGGCAATCCGCTCAACCCCTTTGCAGGCATGGGCGGCGGAATGGGCGGGCGCGGCAGCGGTTATGGCGGCCCGCGATCGCAGGATTTCGGCGGCTTCAACACAGATGACATGGATTTGGGTGATTTGTTTGAAGGACTGTTTGGCGGCGGACGCGCGCGCGCCAACCCGGGCGCTGCGCCCGGCGGCAATACGCGGCGCGGCTTTGGGCAACGCCCACCACCCCCTCCCAAGAAACGCGGAGCGGATATTCAATACCGCCTCGCGGTGCCCTTCGCAGACGCCGCCGCAGGACGCGATCAGCGGATCACGCTGGCTGATGGCAAGGCGATCAATCTCAAAATACCCGCTGGCGTGACCGATGGCACACAGATGCGGCTGCGCGGCAAGGGTCACAGCGGCCCGGGCGGCAATGGCGACGGGATCGTGATTATTGATATCGGCCCTCACCCGTTCTTCCATCGGGAAGGCGACAATATCCGCATGGACCTGCCGATTACCCTGAACGAGGCAATTCGCGGGGCGAAGGTCAAATGCCCAACGGTTGATGGGCCGGTCATGTTGACGATCAAGCCGGGCACTGATGGCGGGACGGTGATGCGGCTAGGCGGCAAAGGCTGGACAAAACCGGGATCGGGTAAGAAGGCCTCTCGCGGTGATCAGCTTGTAACGCTTGAAATCCAGCTGCCTGATGACCTCGAAAAGCTGGAAAAACAGCTCGGCGACTGGATCGATCCGGCGCGCCCGCGTGAGAAGTTTGGCCTTTAGGGCCGAGCCGGTGTCGCGATGATCAGCTGGCCCTCGGACAAACCGCAGGAGAGGGGTCAGGCGCGTGAAATCCAATCTCTCTCACCCGAGGCACGGCTAAAACGCGCAAGGGCGCTGGTCGAGCGGTCCCAATTTCTCAAGGACACGCCGGAGCCGGAGCCGGAAAACCGCTCGCTGCGCGACCGCTTGATGGAAATCGGCGGTCCGCAGACATACACATTTCAAGTGGTGCGCCGAACCATCGTGGGCACATATCAAGACGGGTTCATCCACGCTGGAAACCTTGCCTATCTTGCCATGCTGGCGATCTTTCCATTCTTCATTCTGGCGGGTGCGCTGTTCCAGCTGATCGGAGAATTGGAAGAGCGCCGAATGATGATCGATACCGTTCTGCGCGCGATGCCACCCACGGTAGAGGCTTTCATCGCCCCGGTCGCAGAATCGGTCATCGATGCACGCAGCGGCTGGCTTCTCTGGCTCGGCGTCGGTGTTGCGCTCTGGACCGTGTCCAGCCTTATCGAAACGATCCGCGATATACTGCGCCGCGCCTATGGCACCAATGCGAGGCAGGCGTTCTGGCTCTATCGCTTGCGCTCAACAGGCATAATCATGGGTGCGGTCGTGCTGCTTCTGGCATCGCTGTTTGCGCAAGTCGCTATTGGCACAATGATGCAGCTGCTCGACGAGCGGCTTCCGCAGGTCACTCAAGCGATCAACTCGCTACAGATTAGTCGGATCGTGCCGGCCTTAGGGCTGTTTGGATCGATCTATTTGCTGTTCCTGACACTCACACCGGAGAAATATCGCGATCGCCGCTATCCCAAATGGCCTGGCGCTGCTCTCGCAACTCTATGGTGGATTGGTGTCACGATCGCTCTGCCTCCAATTCTGAGCGGCTTTTTTGCTTATGATCTAACCTATGGCGGATTGGCCGGCATGATCATCGCCTTGTTCTTTTTCTGGCTCGTTGGGCTAGGTCTGGTTATCGGTGCGGAATTCAATGCGGCGCTGGCTGAACCGGATATGGAACGGGATTCCAACTCAAAGCTTGGTGCACCAATGCCCGAAAATGACGGGCACAAGGAAGAAAAGGACAGGGCATGAGTGGATTGATGGCAGGTAAACGTGGGCTCATTATGGGCCTAGCGAATGACAAATCGCTGGCCTGGGGCATTGCCAAGCAACTGGCCGAACAGGGTGCCGAGCTTGCATTTTCCTATCAGGGCGACGCTTTGGCCAAGCGTGTGAAGCCGCTCGCCGAGCAGTTGGGTAGCGATTTCACCTTCCCGTGCGATGTCAGCGATATGGACTCGCTCGATGCAGCGTTCGATGCCTTGAAAGAGCGTTGGGACAGTCTCGATTTCGTGGTCCACGCCATCGGCTTTTCGGACAAAAACGAATTGCGCGGCAAATATGTCGATACCAGCCTCGACAACTTCCTTATGACGATGAACATCTCGGCCTATTCGCTGGTGGCTGTCAGCCAGCGCGCGGCGGCAATGATGCCCGAAAGCGGCGGTTCGATCCTGACGCTCACCTATTACGGCGCGGAAAAGGTGATGCCTCATTACAATGTCATGGGCGTGGCCAAAGCAGCCTTGGAGACATCGGTGCGCTATCTTGCCAACGATTTGGGGCCGCAGAACATTCGCGTCAACGCGATCAGCGCCGGGCCGGTCAAGACTCTGGCGGCGAGTGGAATTGGCGATTTCCGCTATATCCTCAAATGGAACGAGCTCAATTCGCCGCTGCGCCGGAACATCACGATTGACGATGTCGGCGGCTCGGGCCTGTACTTCCTTAGCGATTTGTCTGCGGGTGTGACGGGCGAGGTTCACCACGTGGATGCGGGCTATCACACGGTCGGCATGAAGCAGGTCGACGCGCCCGATATCGCTTTGGACTGATGGGTCTAGAAGCTGCGCCTGCGCGGCTCTCTTACTTCGAACCAAAGCCTGTCGCGATGGTGTGAATCGTGCGCATGACGATCAGCACGTCGAGCCAGAACGAAAAGTACTTGATGTAATAGAAGTCGTACTGGAGCTTCATATCGATGTCTTCCAGCGTGGCGACGTGTCCTTGATTCACTTGCGCCCAGCCGGTCAGACCGGGCTTCACGATGTTGCGGTATGAGTAGAAGGCGAGATTTTCCTCGTACCATTCGGCCAGCGCGTTGGCTTCCGGCCGCGGTCCGATCAGGCTCATCTCACCCTTGAGGACGTTGAACAGCTGGGGCAATTCATCAAGACGATACTTGCGAATGAAGCGCCCGATCCGTGTTACTCGCGCGTCCTCGGCCTTGGTGATCGCATCCTCGCGCGCGGTATCGCCGCCATCGGGGATGGCGCGATTGGTCATGGACCGGAACTTGAACATCCGGAACGCGCGTCCACCCATGCCTGTCCGGCTCTGGACGAAGAAGGGTGTTTCACGATCAGCAATCCAGATAGCCAGCGCCAACACGACCATGACCGGCAAGGTCAGCACAATGGCGATGAGGCTTCCGACAATATCGATAAGCCGCTTGATCGGAGTGTAAGACTGGTTGGGAATGAGCGACCCGAACGAATTTTCTGAAAGGTGCTCGATTTTTACCTGTCCGGTAAGCGATTCGGTCAGTTGCTTGTAATGATAGACCGGCACGCCCGCGAGCGAGGCTTTGGCCAGAAGCCGTTCCCACTCCTCGGGCAAATCGGCACGGAAGTCCGCAACGATATTGGCCGCACGATCGCTCGGAATATCGGGGCGTGACAGACGCCGGGTCGGAAAGCCCTCTATCTCTTCCATCGCCATCGCCTTGCCAAACGGCACCAGATAGAATGGCTGCAACCGCAAGGTTCGCCTGCTCCAGCGCAGCTGCATTGCGATCAGGGTTGAGACCACTGCCGAATAGCCGAGCATCACGCGACTGTATTCAACACGGAATGCAAAGAGCACGATGATGGCGATAACAAAGCACATCAGCATGATCGGCACGCCGTGAACGGTTCCGCGCGTGCCAGGCAGATCAAGCACTCGTCCCGCCAGATACATGCCGGAAAACAGAGCCGCAGTGGAGGCGAGCGCGGTCGCGCGAGTCGTCGGGTCGACAAAGGCTTCGGTTACGCCCAAGACCTCGAACAACATAAGCGGGGCGAAGACCGCAACGGTCCATGCGACGCCGTAACGAATAAGCGAAGTAACGGGGTCATTTCGCTTGCGCACCCCAGCGCCAGGCGTGATCGGTTCGATCATCATTATTATTGTTTTCGGCCTTATCTAGCGTTCGTTGCGCTAATGCTCTTTTGGCCGCATTACTCTCCGGAGTGGTCAGGAGCAAGGGTGGCGCAGTTACCTGTTGTTTCCGCACCAGCTTGATCTCGCTCGTGAGTTCGCCAGTGCTTCGAACAAGTTGAGCGACCATGGCAAGGCAGAATTCGCCGCGCTGCGGGACAGTTTGATCGGTTTTGGACCTTTCTGCGCTCGTCAGGGATTGGACACAATCCAGCGAATTATGCAGTTGCCTTGCTTCGAACGGGCGCTGTAAAGAGCGCAAGCCCACGCGGCCCTTCTCGCTGTAGAACATGAAAAGAAACGAGTGAGCACCCCACCTGAAATGCTGAATAACAAATCTGTACTCGTGACCGGAGGCACAGGCTCCTTCGGCAAAGCTTTTGTCCGGACCGTGCTGGCACGGTATCCTGAGATCAATCGCCTCGTGATCTACTCGCGCGACGAGCTCAAGCAATTTGAAATGGCGCAGATCTTCCCGCGTTCGGAATACCCCGCTTTGCGCTATTTCCTTGGCGATGTGCGCGATGAAGCGCGGTTGCGGCGGGCGCTCGAAGGCATCGACGTGGTCGTTCACGCTGCCGCTCTCAAGCAAGTCCCAGCAGCGGAATACAACCCGTTCGAGTGCATCAAAACCAACGTGCTGGGCGCACAAAACCTGATTGAGGCATGCCTTGACAGCGATGTGACGCGGCTCGTGGCGCTCTCGACCGACAAGGCGGCCGCGCCGATCAATCTCTATGGCGCGACAAAGCTGTGCTCGGACAAACTGTTTGTTGCGGCCAACAACATCAAAGGCGCGCGCGACATTCGTTTCTCAGTGGTTCGATATGGCAATGTGATGGGCTCGCGCGGCTCGGTCATCCCGTTTTTTATGGCGAAGAAAGCCGATGGCGTGCTGCCGATCACCGATCCGCGCATGACACGTTTCAACATCTCGCTCCAGGACGGGGTCGAAATGGTGCTGTGGTCTATCGAAAACGCGCTGGGCGGCGAGGTGCTGGTCCCGAAAATCCCTTCCTACCGGATTGGCGATGTCGCGACGGCCATCGCACCCGAGGCCGAGCAGAAGGTCATCGGCATCCGTCCGGGCGAGAAGATCCACGAAGAAATGATCACCGCCAGCGACAGCTTCAACACTGTCGATATGGGCGACTATTATTCGATCCTGCCGGTTGCGGGCGAATACACCGTCGAAGAATATTGCAATGAGCATGGAGGCAAGCCGGTTGAACCGGGCTTTGCTTACGATTCGGGCAGCAATCCCGACTTCCTCACCGTCGAGCAGATTCGCGCTCTGATCGACGAGCATGTTACCGGTCAGACAATCGATTGAGCGGATTGATCGGGGCCGGAGCGCGACCATGAGCGATAACGCCGAACTGGAATTCATCCCTTACAGCCGGCAGGAGATCGGCGAAGCGGATATCGCTGCGGTAAGCGATTTGCTGCGTTCCGATTTCCTGACGCAGGGGCCGACCGGTCCGGCGTTTGAGGAGGCCTTTGCAAAGCGTCACAATGTCGCGCACGCCATCGGCGTCTCCAACGCGACGGCGGGCCTGCATATCGGCTGTCTGGCCATGGGCGTCGGTCCGGGCAGCCTGGTCTGGACCAGCCCCAACAGCTTTGTCTCCAGCGCCAATTGCGCGATTTTCTGCGGGGCAGAGGTCGATTTCGTCGATACCAATCCGGTCACCCGCAATATGTCGCTCGAAGCGCTCTGTGCGAAACTCGAACTGGCGGACAAAGCGGGCAGGCTTCCCGATGTCGTCATCCCGGTCGATTTTGCCGGGCTGCCCTGTGATCTCGCAGAAATGCGGGAACTGGCCGACCACTATGGCTTCAAAATCCTCGAAGATGCGAGCCATGCGACCGGCGCGAGCTATCAAGGCCAACCCACCGGGTCGGCCCATGCTGATGCGACAGTGTTCAGCTTTCACGCGGTCAAAATCGTCACCACAGCCGAAGGCGGGATGGTCGTCACGCAGGACGATGATCTCGCTGAGAAGCTGCGCCTGCTGCGCTCCCACGGCGTGACCCGCGATGAAGCGCTGATGGAGCGCGCTTCTGAAGGGGGCTGGTATTATGAGATGGTCGATCTGGGTTGGAATTACCGCCTGACCGATCTGCAATCCGCGCTCGGCCTGTCGCAACTCACGCGCATGGACGAATGGCGCGATGCGCGTGAGGCGCGCGCTGACCGTTATGACGCGCTGCTGGCCGATGGCCCATTCAAGCGGCCTGCGCGGTTCAATGATCGGGTTTCTGCCTGGCACCTCTACGCCGTCGAGCTAACGCCTGAGGCCAGCATGGGCCGCGCAGAGATGTTTGCAGCGATGCGCGCGGAGAAAATCGGCGTGAATGTTCACTACATCCCGATCCACACGCAGCCTTACTACGAAAACCTCGGCTTCAGGCGGAACCAGTTTCCCAACGCTGTCGCCTATTACGACCACGCAATCTCGATCCCGCTGTTTCCGGCGATGAGTGATGCGCAGCAGGACCGCGTGGTAGAAGCCATGCTGAGGCTGGCGAGCTGATATGGGCGAGAACATCGCGATCATCCCCGCACGCGGCGGCTCCAAACGGATCCCGCGCAAGAATATCAAGCCCTTTGCGGGCAAGCCGATGATCGGCTACGCGATTGAAGCGGCGCAGGCCTGCGAGGCGATTTCGCGCGTTATCGTCACGACGGATGACGATGAAATCACCACCATCGCCAAGGATTTCGGCGCCGAGGTCCCCTTCCGCCGCCCCGTAGAACTTGCCGATGACATCACACCGACCGTCCCAGTGATCCAGCACGCAATCCAGGCCTGCCGCACGCGCGGGATCGAATTTGACCATGTGTGCTGCATCTATCCCGGCGTGCCCTTTATCCGCACAGAGGATCTGGGCGAGGCGCTCGCACTTCTCGAAAAGCATGACGGAGAGGGCTACACCTTCCCCGTCACCGGCTTTCCATCGCCGATCCAACGCGCCTTGCGCCGCGATGCAGCGGGCGCGGTGGCTCCGTTTGATCCGGCCCATGTCGGCACCCGCACGCAAGACCTTGAGCCAGCCTACTTCGATGCCGGACAGTTCTATTGGGCCAAGGCGGAAACGTGGGACGCGGGCGGTTCGGCCCACGCCAATGGCCGGGTGATCGTGCTGCCCGAATGGCGCGTGGTGGATATTGATACGCCCGAGGATTGGGACCGGGCACAGGCGCTGTTCAAAGCCCTTGCGCACGAGGGTTGAAGCCATGAAGGTTGCCATCCGCGCGGATGCCTCACCGCAGATCGGAACGGGCCATATCCGCCGGATGCTCTCGCTTGCCAAGGCCCTTCGCAGCAGCGGTGCAGATGTGCTGTTTGTCACCCGCGACCTCGGCCTCAACGCGTCCACTACGGTGGAGCAAGAAGGCTTCAGAGCAACTGTTCTCCCCGCGCCGAGTGGTAAAGCCGAGCCGGATGCCACAATTCCGCATTCGCATTGGAGCGAAGTCAGCCAAGAGCAAGACATCGCTGAAACCACTGCCGCACTATCCGATTTTGTGCCCGCCCGGGTAATTATCGACCACTACGCCTTCGACGCGCGCTGGCACGATCAAGTCGCAGATGCGCTCGGCGCGCCCGTTATGGTGATCGACGATCTCGCCGATCGCACGCTGAGCGGACGATGGCTGGTTGATCACAACTACCACCCCGATCATGGAGCGAAATTCAGCGGGCGCCTGGGCAAGGAAACGCGACTTCTTGGCGGGCCGAGCTACGCCTTGATCGACCCGAGCTATGCCGATGCTCGGCGCTATGAGTTTGACCATGACATACGCTCTATCGGTGTGTTTATGGGTGGCGTCGATCTTGGGGGAGACACCTTGGCAGTGCTCGATGCGCTAACCGAGGCGGGTTGGAGCGGGCCGGTTGAGGTGGTCGCTACGTCACATAACCCCGCACGCGACGCGATTGCAGAGCGCTTGGCCAACTGGCCTGAAGGTATATTGTCGCAGGACTTGCCTAGTCTAGCCGAATTCTTCCAGCGCCACGATTTGCAGATCGGCGCAGGCGGCGGCGCGATCTGGGAGCGGTGCTGTATCGGTCCGCCAACAATCGGCATGGTTTGCGCCGACAATCAGAAAAAGAGCATCCCCTTCGCCAATGCCGCCGGTTTCCTGCTGGGCATCGATCACTCGGACCAACCGGTGCGGCGTCACATCGCTCTGGTGGACGCGCTTCGCGACTTGGCGGCGTCTCCCGAGCGAAGGAAATCGCTCAGCAAAACGGCGATGAAACTGGTTGACGGACGTGGTGTCACGCGCATTGTCGCCGCACTGGAAAGCGAGGACTAGCGCCCTATGGCATGCCGCTTGCGCAACATACGCGAAGACGATCTGGAGATGGTGCGCCATTGGCGCATGCTTCCCGAGATCACGCGCTACATGTACACCGACCCAGAGATTTCTGAAGAGGACCAGCGCGCCTGGTTCGCCACAATTACCGCGTCCCCCAGCAGTCGCGCATGGATCATCGAATTGACCGATGGCGATATTCCGGTCGGCTTGCTCAGCCTGACTGATATAGACGAGACCCATCGCCGCGCGTGCTGGGCCTATTACATCGCCGATGACCGCGCGCGCGGAAAAGGGCTGGCAAAGTCGCTGGAGCTGAGCATTTATCGTTATGTGTTCGAGGAAATGCGCTTCAACCGGCTGTGGTGCGAAGTGTTGGCCTTCAATGACCGGGTCGTCTCGATCCACGAAAAGTTCGGCAGCAAGGTCGAGGGCGTGTTGCGCCAGCACATCCAGAAGAACGGCGAGGTGCACGATGTCGTACGGATGGCGGTTCTGGCCGAGGATTGGCCCGCGATAACCGAACAATTCAGCTTTGAACCGATTGCGATTGAGGAGCAGGCATGATGCAGATCAATGGTCGGCCTATTGGCCTTAACGCCCGCCCCTATCTGATCGCGGAGATGAGCGGGAACCACAATCACTCGCTCGACCGTGCGCTGGAGATCGTCGATGCGGCGGCGGCCAGCGGTGCGGATGCGATCAAGCTGCAAACCTACACCGCCGATACTATCACGCTCGACCATGACGGGCCGGGCTTTGTGATCGAGGATGAGGCCTCGCTTTGGAATGGGCGGCGGCTGCATGAACTTTATGACGAAGCGCACACGCCATGGGATTGGCACGGGCCGATTATCGAGCACGCGAAGAAACTCGGCCTCGATTGTTTTTCATCGCCTTTCGATGCGAGCGCGGTGGATTTTCTCGAAGAACTCGGCGTGCCCGCTTACAAGATCGCCAGCTTCGAGGTGATCGACCTCCCGCTGATCCGCAAGGTAGCCGAAACAGGCAAGCCGATGATCATCTCGACCGGCATGGCGAGCGTGATCGAAATCGGCGAGGCTATCCGCACCGCGCAGGAAGCGGGCAATGACCAGCTTTGCATCCTGAAATGCACCAGCACCTATCCCGCGACGCCCGCGAACACGAATATAAGCACGATTGCCAATATGCGCGACACGTTCAGCGTCGAAGTCGGGCTGTCGGATCACACTATGGGCACCGGTGTCGCGGTGGGCGCGGTGGCTCTGGGCGCGGTGTTGATCGAGAAGCATTTCACGCTCGCGCGCGCCGATGGCGGGGTGGACAGCGCGTTCAGCCTCGAACCCGCCGAGTTTCAGGCATTGCGCGACGAGACCGAGCGCGCTTGGCAGGCGCTTGGGCAGGTCACCTATGGCGGGACCAGCGCCGAAGACGGCTCGCGCCAGTTCCGCCGGTCGCTCTATGTCGCGCAGGACATGGCAGAGGGCGAGGCGTTTTCGCCAGAAAACCTGCGCTCGGTCCGCCCCGGTTTCGGCCTGCCGCCACGCCATTATGACGTGTTGCTCGGCAAGCGCGTGAACCGTGCGCTGGCCAAGGGCACGCCGGTCAGCTGGGACCAGATCGCCTGATCAAGCATGGCATACCGGGTTCTTATCATCGGCTGCGGAGCCATTGCGGGCGGCTATGATGCCGAGCGCTCCCTTGATGATTGGCCTTTGAGCCATGCGGGCGCGATTGCGCGCAATGAGCGGTTTGAACTGGCGGCCTGTGTGGACCCGGATGATACGGCGCGAGCGGCGTTTGCGGCGCGATGGGGCGTTCCCACCAACACCGCCTCGCTGGAAAAGCTGGACGCCGCGCCGGGAGATTACGAACTGATCGTGATCGCCTCGCCGACCACGCATCACGCCGAACACCTTGAGTGGGCGCTGTCCATGCAGCCCAAAGCGGTCTTTTGCGAAAAGCCGCTGGCGAAGGATTACGACCAGATCGCGCCCATCGAGCGCGCCTTTCGCGATGCCGGAATTGCGCTCGCCGTCAATTACACCCGCCGCTGGGCGCCGGACATCAACGCGCTGGTCGAGGGAGTCCGAAACGACGATTGGGGCGAATTGCTCAGCGCGGCGGGCACCTATTCCAAAGGTGTGGTCCACAACGGCACGCATATGGTCGACCTGATGATGATGTTTGCGGGGCCTTTGGCGGTGCAATCGGTCGGCCCGGCGGTGGCGGATTTCTGGGAGGATGACCCCACCGTCTCGGCCATCCTGACCGCAGTCAATTCCGGCGCACCGCTGCATCTTGTCGCAGGCGACAGCGAATGGATCACCCAGTTCGAGCTGGTGCTCAGCTACCAATTCGGCGAAATCGCCATCCGCGACGGCGGAATGCGGATCGAAACGCGCGATGTCGGCGACAGCGCGACCGTCGCGGGCTACCGTCAGCTGGGCTTGCCTCAAAGCGTGCCCGGCCGCTACGCGCAAGCGATGAGCCTCGCCTATGAGGACATGGCGCGCGTCATCACAAGCAAAGGCAAATCCGTGCCCGCATGGAGCGAGAAAAACGGTTTTGCCGCCCATGCAATCTGCGAAGAAATCCGTCTCACAGCACTCGAATCCCTCAAGAAAGACTCCGAATGACCGACCAACTCGCCCTGCTCGGCGGCTCCCCAGTGATCACCCGCGAATTCGAAGCCTTCAAATCGATGGGGCGCGACGAAGAGGAAGCCGCCGCGCGCGTCGTGCGCTCGGGCGTGCTCTCGGCCTATATCGGCGCTCCGGGCGAGATGTTCATGGGCGGCACCGAAGTGCGCGCTTTTGAAAAGAAGGCGGCGGAATATTTCGGGGTCAAACACGCGCTCGGCGTTAACAGCTGGACCAGCGGGCTGATCGCGGAAGTCGGTGCCATCGGGGTCGAGCCGGGTGACGAGATCATCACGACGCCATGGACCATGAGCGCGACAGCAATGGCCATCCTGCACTGGAACGCGATCCCCGTCTTTGCCGATATTGACCCCGAGACCTTCAACCTCGATCCAGAGAGCGTGCGCGCCTGCATCACGCCGCGCACCAAAGCGATCATGGCGGTCGATATCTTCGGCCAGACCGCCGATGTGGCCGCTTTGCGCGCGATCGCCGATGAATTCGGCCTCAAACTGCTGGGTGACACTGCCCAAGCGCCCGGCGCGATCAGCGACGGATCGCACACCGGCACAGGCTATGACATCGGCGGCTTCAGCCTCAATTATCACAAACACATTCACTGCGGCGAAGGCGGCATTCTGGTCACCAATGACGACGCCTTGGCAGAGCGTTTGGCGCTGATCCGCAACCATGCCGAGAGCGTGCTCAAGCCAACACCGGGTTCTCTTGGGCGCGAGCAGCTCAATAATATGATCGGCTACAATTTCCGTATGGGCGAGATTGAAGCAGCGATTGCCAGTGTGCAGCTCGACAAGCTCGCCGAGCGGGTGGCGGATCGACAGCGTGTGGCGGACGAATTGAACTCAGGGCTTGCTGGATTGACTGGTCTCAGCACACCCAAGGTCGCCGAGGGCGCGACGCATGTTTACTATGTCTACGGCATGGTGCTTGACCTGGAAACCCTTGGCGTGCCGCGCGCAAAAATCGCCGATGCGCTGCGGGCCGAGGGTGTGCCGGGTGTGGCGCCGGGATATCAAAACCTGCACCGATTGCCGATCTTCACCGAGCAGATTGCATACGGAACGGGGCAATTCCCGTGGTCGCTTCGCCCTGACCGCAATTTCGCATACGGAACCGGCACCTGCCCTGTTGCCGAGGAATTGCAGGACGAGAGCTTCCTTGGCCTCGGCATTTGCCTCAACCAATTGCCAAGCGAAGACGTGGCGGAGATGGTCACGGCGTTCCAGAAGGTCTGGAACAATCTGGACGCGCTGAAAGCGTGAATATGCAGGCGTTCGGTGATCTTTCGGGCGAAAAGGTCCGGCTGCGGCGCTTTGGCCCGGACGATATCACAGACGCTTATATCGGCTGGCTGCGCGACCCGGAGGTCACCCGCTTTTCAAACCAGCGCTTTCGCACGCACACCCGCGCCAGTTGCGAGGCGTTTCTGGCGAGCTTTAGCGACAGCCCGAACCTATTCATAAGCATTCGCGACGCCGCGTCTGACACCGCGATCGGCACCATGACCGCCTATCGCAATCCGGTCCACGGGACCTGCGATGTCGGCATTATGATTGGCAATCGCGATTATTGGGGTGGCGGATACGGGCAGGAGGCGTGGAACCTCTTGACCAATTGGCTACTGAACGAGGGCGGGGTGCGCAAGCTGACCGCAGGATGCCTCGCCGCCAATGGCGCCATGGTCACGCTGATGGAGCGGTCGGGCATGGTCTCAGACGGAGTGCGCAAAAGGCAGGAATTGCTCGACGGTGAGCCAGCCGATATCGTGCATTATGCCCGCTTTGCCCGTTGAACCCTCGCCAATAGACGCCCTGCCGCGCCCCTTGGCGGTGGCGGTGCACGATGCAGGCGCAGCGAATATGATTGCGGCTTGGGCGCAGGCTGCGAATGCGCCGCCCGATTTGGTGATTGCAGCGGGGCCAGCCTTGGCGATCTGGCGTGCGCGCTTTGGCGAAGGGACGGCAATCGCCAGCGATCCCGAAGCGCTGGGTGACATCGCCTGCGTGCTGAGCGGCACCGGATGGGCAAGCGATTTAGAGCACCGCGCGCGGCTGGCGGCAGCGCAGAACGGCGTGCAATCGGTCGCGGTGATTGATCACTGGGTGAACTATCCCATGCGGTTCGAGCGAGAGAGAACAGTTCAGCTTCCCGACGCAATCTGGGTCGGCGATGCGGATGCGGAAGCAATTGCGCGCGAGGCCTTCCCGGGCACACCCGTGACGGCCCACCCCAACCTCTACCTCGCCGAGCAAGCCCGCGAGGCCGGGCCGGTCCCGCCCCACGGCGATGCCCTGTTCCTGCTGGAACCCGCCCGCAACGATTGGGGCCGCGCGGCGCAGGGCGAGTTTCAGGCGCTGGACTATTTTTCACAGCATCGCGAGGCCGCCGGTATTCCAGCCGACACTCAGCTTCGCCTGCGCCCTCACCCTTCCGACCCGCCGGGCAAATATGACGCGTGGATCGCTGCGCACCCGAACAGCGCGCTCGACACAGCGCCCGATATGGCGCGCGCCCTCGCCCCCGCCCGCTGGGTCGCGGGGATGAATTCTGCCGGTCTGGTCATCGCGCTCGAAGCGGGACGCAATGTCATCAGCGCGCTGCCGCCCCACGCTCCGCCCTGCGTCCTGCCGCATGCCGCGATCACCCGGCTGAGCGCGCTCTAACGGCGGCTATCGGTAATGCTGTTCACCATCGGCACATTCTGGCTGTTCTTCCCCGCTGTGCTCGTGCTGCTGGCGGCGAACCGGTTCACGTTACGCTCGGTCACAGTGCAAAACGCGGTGCTGCTGGGCGCGAGCTATGTGTTTTACGGCTGGTGGGACTGGCGCTTTCTCGGGCTGATCGTGCTCAGCACCGCCATTGATTACATTGCCGCACTGGCGATGGAGCGCAGCGGCGATGGCCCCGCACGCAGGCGCTGGCTGCACCTGTCGGTGGCCAGCAACCTGACGATTCTGGGCTTCTTCAAATATTTCGGGTTTTTCGCTGGCGAAGCGAAGGCGGCGCTCAATGCAGCGGGGCTGAACGCAGATTGGGGGACGCTTGATCTGATCCTGCCGGTGGGGATTTCGTTCTACACGCTCCAGACGCTGAGCTATTCGATTGACGTCTATTACAAGCGCGCAAAGCCCGAGCGGAACCTGCTGCGCTACGCGACCTATGTCGCGTTCTTTCCTCAGTTGGTCGCCGGCCCGATTGAGCGGGCGCGCAAGCTGATTCCGCAATTCGCGCAGGTAGGTTCGCCCGGTTGGGTCGATCTCAACCAGGGCGTGCGGCTGATCATCGCTGGCTTGTTCCTCAAGGTCGTGATCGCGGACAATATCGGCCCCTATGTTGACCGCATCTGGGCCAATTATGCGACGCTCGGCGGCGGAGAGCTGATTCTCGGCATGCTCTATTTCGCGATCCAGATTTACGCCGATTTCGCGGGCTATTCCTCGATTGCCATCGGGCTGGCGGCGATGATGGGCTTCCGGCTCTCAACCAATTTCGCGACCCCGTTTCTGGCCACTTCGATCAGCGCGCTTTGGCGCGGGTGGAACATCACCTTGACGCTGTTCTTTCGCGACTATGTCTATGCCGAATTGCGCAAAGGCAGGCGCACCGAAGGACGCATAGCCATAGCCAATATCGCGACCTTTTTTGTCAGCGGATTATGGCACGGCGCGAACTGGACCTTCATCATCTGGGGCACCATCCACGGCGTTCTGCTTTCGGCGGAGCGGCAATGGCGACGCTTCGTCTCCCCGCCAGACACGCGCCTGATAAAGCTCGCAGGCTGGGCATATGCATTCGGCATTTTCTTTATGCTCGCGCCGTTCTTTCGCAGTCCCGATATCGCAACCGCTCTTGGTATGTATGGCCGCGCGATTGTCGAGTTCGGTGTTCCCCAAACAGAGCGCTTTGGCCTGCTGTTTGTCGCTTTGTGTTTTATTGTGGACGCTTTGTGGCGCGGTCAGACACGGCTCGATAACGGGCTCAGGCTCGGCTGGATGGGCGCGCGCTTCAAGAGCTATAGCGAAACTGTGATTTTCGCCTCGGCGCTTATTCTGGTGCTGATCAATGCCGTTTCGCGGAGGGAAGCCAGTGCCTTCATCTACTTCCAGTTCTGACGATAGCAGCACTGCGGCACGTGCGGCGAAGCGGGCGTTGATCGCGCTGGCGGCGGTGTTTGTGGCGCTCAATGCTATCGCACTTGGCATCTGGCAGGCACTCCCGCTCTCCAAGGTCAGCGAGGGGCGCTATCTCGCCGCGGTGGAAGACCACCTTGCAATGCTGCGCGATAGCAAGGGCGAGAAAGGGCGTGTAATCCTGTTGGGCGGATCGGGGGTGGCGTTCTCAATCTCAGCGGAAAGTCTGAGCGAGCAATTGGATCGCCCGGTCTATAATGGCGGGATTCAGGCCAGCATCGGCATACGCAACCTGATCGACCTGTACGAGCCGCACCTTGACCCCGAAAACGATCTTATCGTTCTGGTCCCCGAACTCGAGTTGATAGCCAGCGATGCGCGGTATTCAGCGACATGGTGCGACGTAGTTTTCCTCCGCAAGGATTGGAGTAATCTGACCGGTCGGCCAAGGTGTGTGCCGCATATCTTACACCGGACCTACCAGGATATTCGCCATCACATCAGCAACACCAATGCGACCGACCCCGTCTATCGCCGTTCGGGCTTTAACGCGGTGGGCGATCTTACGTCGCATCTTGGCATAGAAAGCGCTCCAACAGATTTTGGTGACTACACAATGCCCGATGTCACTGATGCAAAACTGAACTCGTTCAAGGCATATGTTCAAACGAACCTAATCGATAAGGGCTTCGACGTGCTTTATGTCCCCGCTGCGATGCCTGTGGCGGCCTGCGAAGCGAACCGCGAACGGATCAGTCGCATCGCTGCATCACTTGGCAAGCTCTCGTATTTCGAGGGCGCTGCAGACGAGATTGACCGCTTTTGTCTGGAGCATCACCTATTCTTCGATGGCGCCGGGCACCTCAACCGCGAAGGCCGCGTAATTCAGACCGAAAATGTGCGCAACGCGCTTGCCCAAGTGCTTGCAGACAAAGCCTCAAACTGACAGGGGCGCGCTATGATACGGCTCGGCCTTCTATCTATGTTGGTGCTCGCAGCGTTCGGCTGGGGTCTTGCTGCGGGGACATACAAGATCTTCCCGTTCAACCAGGTGCAAGCGGTGCAGGACTTCGTGTCGGCAAGCTTTGCGAGTGTTACCAACACACAGACAGGCTATCGCGAGAGCGAGGCAGCGACGCAGCGCGGGCTTGCAATGGCAGATTGGGACACGCGTGCTGACACGGTGATGATCGGCGATTCAATCACCGAGATTGCGCCTTGGAAGGACATGTTTCCTGATGCGGATATCCTCAATCGCGGGGCGTCGGGCGACACTGTGAGTGGCGTGGAGCAAAGGCTTGATCTAATTCTCAAGGCAAAGCCCACACGTGCGTTTATCCTCATCGGGACCAACGATCTCAATCTCCAAAATCCGATCACCGATGTGCTTGCGATCTATGAGCGCGTGATCGAACGGCTCGAGCGGGCGGGGGTTGAGGTCCATGTCCAATCGGTTCCTTTTTGCGAGCAGCAATTCGCCCTGTGCACACAGGCGCGGCGCGAGAACGAAGCCGCGCTAAACGCCGGCCTCAAGCAATTGGCGGACAGTCAAGGGGTCGCCTTTGTGGATCTTGCCGCCAGCTTTCCTGCAGGCGAGGAATACCGCGCCGACGGCGTCCATCCGACAATCGCTGGATACAAAGCGTGGCGCGATATATTACGACCGTTCATAGAAAAAACGCCAAAGGCGGAGGACAGCAAATGAGCGCGACCAAAGCGCATGTTGTGTGGCTTGAAGCCCCCGGCGATGTCGTTCTGCGCGAAGAAGCCATCGGCGCGCCTAAGCCGGACGAATTGCTGTGCGAAACAATCGTGAGCGCCATATCTCCGGGCACCGAGTTGGCCGCCTGGCGCGGACTACCGCCGCTTCGACCCAGCGTACTCTATCCTCGGCTTCAAGGGTATTGCAACGTCGCGCGAGTGATCGAATGCGGCAGCGAAGTAGAAGGGTTCACCCCCGGTGACCGTGTCTTGACGCTGCAATCGCATCGCAGCCATTTCGTCGCGCCCGCGCATGACGTGTTTTACAAACTTCCTGATGGCGCCCAAGCCGATGCCGTGGCCGCGACCTATCTGTTTCACCTTGGCTATAACGCCGTTTTGCGCAGCGATTTGCGCGCCGGGCACAGGGTGCTGGTGATCGGTCTGGGCGCTCTAGGGCTGACTTCGGTCGCGATGGCGGCATTAGCGGGTGCACAGGTGTTTGCGCTGTCGGGCCAGAGCGCTCCTGCGGCGATTGCCCGCGACTATGGCGCAACCCATGTGTTTGCCCGCGATGAAGAGGCATTGCTAGCCGACGCTCTCGGCACAGGCGCGGACGTCATCATCTCGACCACCAATGGCTGGGATGACTTCAGTCTTGCCCAAAGAGTGGCGGCGCAGAATGGAACCATCGCTTGCCTCGGTTTCCCCGGCCGTGATTCACCTCCCGGCGATTTCAACCCGCTGGCATCAGAGCATTTCTATATGAAACAGCTCAGCATCGAAGCGGTCGGCGCATCTCCGCTGGAAAACGATGCTCGCGGTTTTGCTCGGTTCAATCTGCGCGACAATCTCGCCTTTCTTGCCACTGCCATCCAATCCGGACGTATTGATCCTTCCCTAATCCTTTCAGGGCGCTATCGGGGCGAAAACATCGCGCAGGCCTATGCCGATCTCGACGCGCGCAAGGATAACGCAGTGACCTATTTGCTGGATTGGAATGTATGAGCAAGCCGCTGACAGCGGGTGTCATAGGCTGTGGGCGGATGGGAGCGTTTACCTCGCCCAGCGTGCGCGAATACGGCCCCGCATGTTACTTGCCATATGCCCATGCTGAAGCGATTGAGCAGGCCGAAGGGCTTGATCTTATAGCGCTTTGCGATGCGAATGCCGACAATCTCGAACGGGCTGGCGAACACTACGGTGTCGCTCCGAGATTTGCAGACCATCGGGCAATGCTGGCCGAGAACGCGCCTGATCTGGTGGGCATAGCGACCCGAACAATCGGCCGTGCGGACATCATTGAGGATTGCGTGGAAGCAGGCAGCCGCGCGCTGCATGTCGAGAAGCCGGTGTGCAATTCCGTCGCCGAGTTGCAAAGGCTGGAAACAATCCTTGCGCGCGACGATGTGTTTGTGACGCTGGGAGCTATCCGGCGCCACATTGCAATTTACCAACACGCCATGTCGCTAGCGTGGTCGGGCCTTTATGGCGATTTCTTGGAACTGCATACGGAAACCGGCACGCGCCCGCTCTTGTGGTCACACCCTCATTCGATCGATCTGATTGTATTTGCGGCACGCGGAGCGAAGGTCGAATCGGTGCAGGCCCGGCTCGCCGAGGTTAAGCGCGAAGGCAATCGGGTGGTGAACGACCCTATCGTGCTGGGCGCGACGGTCTGGTTTGAAGGCGGTTTTTCAGGTCACATCACACGTATACCCGGCGCCGATTTTCGGCTGGCCTGCGAAACGGCCCAACTGACGGTCACTGGCAATGGAAGCCATCTATGGCTCTCCGGCAAAGAAAAGCCCGATCCAAACGCTCCGCGCGCAGCCAATCCTGCCGGCGATAATCCCTATCACGAGCCCGAGCGTCTGGAGTTTACTGCGCCGGACATACCTCAAGGGGCGCTTGCGCCGATCACGCAGTTAATATCTTGCCTAAGCGATGATGCCGATGCGAAGGCTGCGAACACTGCTCTGAAAGCCGATATCATCACAGGTCAGCGCATCTTGTTCGCCATGGTCCAGTCTCATCTCGAGGGCGGTCGTCCGGTTTCGCTCGATGCGGTTGATCCGGAAATGTTTATCGAAGGGCGCTCAGGGGCGCTTGTGGCATGAGCGCGAAGCCCAAGATCCTCTTTTTTGCACGCGGATTTCAAGCCGGGTTCTATCCCGAGCTTGGCGATGATCGCTACGAAGCGATTTACGTCACCCTCACCCGCGAAGAGGCGCAGCAGGTGCGTGCGAAGGGGTGCGAGGTGGCGGCGTGTTTCGAAGCGGATTTCGATACTATCGAGCCGACCGAAGTCCCTCGGCATTATCTCCTAACCTCGCTCATGTCCGAGCGGTTTCTTGGTCGGTATTCGCAGGCCGAAAGGCTGACGATACTCGGCAAGGAAATCACATTTTGGCGTGAATTGCTTGACCGTTATCAGCCAGTCGCAGTGTGCAACGAGCTCATCGCGATAGAAATTTCCGAAGTGCTGCTGATCGAGACCCGCGCGCGCCAGATTAGCTATCTTGCGCCGCTTTATTGCCTGATTGAGGGAATGTTCTATTGGCTCCCCAATCCGCTTACCCTATCGGGTAAAGCGCTTGATCTGCCCGAGCCATCGGCACGCTCGCTGGAACTCGCCGACACCTATCTCGCGCAAGTCCGCCAGAGCGATTACAGACCTTACTACGTGCGCAATCTGGCCGGTCGGCGCAATCTCAAACCCCTATTGGTTGGTTTGGCGAAGTCGGTTCTCTGGAAATGGCGCGACTGGACATCTCGTAATGCTGAAAAGCCCGGCGCTTTTCGATACGAGACCTACACTGAAGAATACACCAAACGCTGGCAAGTTTTCGCTGCGAGTTTCATCCATCGCTACGACTCACTTGCTGATATACCGGATGCACGCGAGATCGTACTGTATCCGCTTCATCAAGAACCCGAAGCGACGCTCAACTATATGAGCGAGTTTATGGCCAATCAGGTCGCGACCATAGAGAACATCCTGAAGTGTCTGGGCCCCCACCAAACGCTCGTTGTGAAAGAGCACCCTGTCGACAAAGGCGCCCTGCTCCGCCCGAAGTTTCGCGACATTCGCGCGCGCTATTCCAATCTCGCCTTCCTCCCTGCCGAAGTACACGCTCGCGAGATCCTTGCGCGCTGTGATCGGGTGGTCACCCTTACCAGCAGTGTGGGCTGGGAAGCCGCAGCATTGGGCAAAAGCGTGTGCGTCATGGGCGAGATTTACTGGGACAGTGTGCCCGGCGTGACCCGGATTGCGACTTGGCAGGAATTGCGCAGCGCTATGCGCACACCGGTTGAAGAAATGGAACGCGCCAGTCCCGAAGCTGCCCGCAATTTTGTTGCAGCGCTTGCAGAATTGAGCTTCCCCGGCCGTCCTCTGCCCAATCCCAAGCTTTACGACGCTGACAATCTCGAATTGGTACGCGACGCGATCGCAATTGGTGCCGGAATTGAGCCTCGCGGCAAGGCGGGCTAAACGCACGGCCGATGAAACGCTTCTTGCTCAAATTATGGATGGTCGAATCCAACATTCGCGGCTCGATGCGGCTCTCGACCTGGTTCCACACTAAGGTCCCCGTGATAGGTCGATACCTCGCGATGATCGTCGATCGTTCATTGCTGAAAAGGTACGGGCTCGAGGTTACCTCATACCGCGTCAAAGTGCGTCAGTTACAGGCATCCCATCCCAGCGGCGTCCTTCTGGGCGGCAACGGGATCGTCTCCGACGGCCGCGTCGCGGTTATGTCAGGCGTAAAGTTCGTGGGTCCTTCACCCGACAATCCGGAATATCTCGCGCGGCATAAGTCAGGTGACGTATTTCGCTTGGGCGACAATGTGGTAATCGGAGCGAATTCGGTCGTGGTCGGTCCCGTGGACATTTGCGATAATGTGGTGATTGGCGCTATGTCACTCGTCAATCGTTCCATAACCGAGCCGGGCACCTATGTTGGCATTCCCGCGAAACGAATCAAAGAAGATGTGCCCAGCGATATCTGGGTGGCGCGCTCCGGGTTGACCCAATAACCCCCGCATTGGCCGGTCCGCGAAAGAGGAATTGAAACGAAATGGCATCCGCAGCCCTTCACGACACAGCCAATTTCTTGCGCTGGCGACTTGTCCCGGTGCGCAAGCTTGGCAAAATGAAGAACAAGCTTGTTGGCCACCCTGGCCCACAGCCGCGCGCGACCTCGTTTGACGCAGAGCGGCTCGAAGAGCTTAAGGCTAAAGGATATTGCAAGGCGCTGCCTGTCGATCCTGCTTTGGTTGATGAGATCCGCGCTCTCTATCTGCCGCGGGGCGAGGATGTTGTCCCGACCGATAACGGGCACCCCTTCGCGAACATTATGCCGCCTGAGGAGTACAAAGCGACCAACCCTGTGTTTCGCCTCGCTTTTTCGGACGATATCCTCAACGCTGTAGAGGCCTATTTCGACGGAAAGTTCTCATTTGCCAGCATTCAGGTGACGCACTCATTCCCGACTTCTGGAGAGCTGCGCGAAAGCCAGAAATGGCACCGCGATTATGGCGACAGCCAATCGCTTCATTTCGTCATGTATGTGAATGACGTTCTTGAAGAGGATGGCGGCCCGCTCTCCCTGATTGACCGCGATACCAGCAAAAAGGTCAATCGCTCGCCGGTCATCCGCAGGCTAACCGATGCGGAAATTGCGGCGGAAGTGGGGAGCGAAGATTATGTCCGTTTCTATGGAAAAGCTGGCGAAGCGATCCTGATGGATCCGGCCACATGTTATCATTTCGGTAGCCGTTGTCGCACGCCGCGCACCGCCGTGTTCATCACGTTCAACACGCATGTGCCATACACTGACATGATGCAGCCGCTGGGCAGCCATCGTGCCGCTGCCGCCGCCGAAGCACGCAAGGTTCGCCCTGATTTATCGGGCGACTATATCGACTCGATCCTGCAGGTCTGAGCGCGGCCTCGCGCCTCCGATTACACATGAACACACGCAGCGCCTATGTCGCCATTGGGCTAGGCGTCAATTTGCTGATGCTGGCGCGCGGCGTGGTGTTGATGACCGTGCTGTCATACGCCGATCTTGGCCTCATTGCGCTGGTGCAGGCAGCAATCCTGTTTTCTGGCCTGCTCCATTTTGGCCTGCTCAATGGTGGATACCGGCTGCTTTGTCATGCCGGACCAAGTTACAAACAGCGCATTGTCGATCTGGCGTATACTGGCTTTGCGATCATCGCGGGGATAGTGGCGGTCTGCGCTGTCGGTGTTGCGCTATGGCTCGATGAGGGATTGGCCCGCACCATCGCACCGCTGACCGCATTGGGTGGAGTGTGCACTCTGCTGCGTTCCTGGATGACGAACGAGATGGTGGCCGCAGGTCGATTGAAAGCGGTCAATATCATCAATTCTATTTCGATGCTGGTGTCGCTCGGTTTTCTACTCTTGCTGGCACCGGGCGTCTCAAGCTTTGACAAAGCGCTTATCGCGGTTCTCTCAATTGTGATCCAGCCGGTCGTATTTGCCGGCCTGTCACTTGTCAGCGGAGCGGTGCTGCGGCCTAGGCGCTTGCGGGTATCCAAGCGGCTCGGCACAGTCGTGTTCAAAGCCGGTTTCACCCTATTTCTGACCGGTATTGCAATCCAGGCAGGCAGCTTGATCGAACGCGCCTATGTCTCAAGCGTCATGGGGCTTGAGTCGCTTGGCCGGCTTTATCTTGCATTCTTGTTTCTGACGCTTTTCAACATTGCGCCGAACCTTGTGCAGCAGGCCTTTTTGCCCAAAATCGTACAATGCTGGAAAGCCGCAGAGCGCGTTGACCTTGTCCGCGAATTGCGAAGCCTTATGGCTATCATAGCGATCTATTGCACTGGCGCAGCGCTCGCATTGTGGTTGTTGGCCGAACCTTTGGTCGGGTTGATCCTGCCTCAATATGTTGCAGATTTGCATTGGGTTTATCTGCTGGCACCCGGTTTGATTGCGTTTTCACTTTCCGCACCATTTGCGCTTATTTTCAATGTCGTGATCGATTATCGGTGGTACGTGGTCGCCTATGGCGCTGGACTGGTCGCGACACTGATCGCATTTGGGGGTGCATTGCTGATCGGTCAAACATTCAGCCTCGATGGTGTGATCCTCCTGCGCAGCTTCATTTACGGATTGATGGCCGCGCTGCTGATTGTCGGATATTGGCAATTGACCAAACGCTATCCGGAATTTCGCGTAGGGCTCGGGCAGCTTGCTGGATCACGGCCAAGCGTGTAGTCCCAAACCGCTTTACAAGCACGGCGAACCAATGCTGCATTTCCGCGTCCGCGACTATCTTTCGATCCTGTTCTATCGACTGCTTGGCCCGCTATTTGGCAGTATGGGCAGAGGTGTGCGGATCGTTCGACCTTTGCGCATTTTCGGTGCGCGATATTGCCGGTTCGGTGACGCTTCGGTGCTGCAATATGGGGCCTATGTCTTGGCACTGAAAGAACACGATGAAGCCCCTGAGCTGATCATCGGCGCGCGGACCATGATCGGCAATCATGCGCATATCGTTGCGACCAAGAGAGTCGAGTTCGGGGAAGGTGTGCTGACCGCCGATCGATTGTTCGTTTCTGACAATCGGCATACATTTGAAGACCCGTCAGTGCCGGTGCGTGATCAGGGCATAACGCAGCTCTCCGAGGTTCATATCGGCGACGGAACTTGGATCGGCGAAAATGTTTGTATCTCGGGCGCCAGTATCGGGCGGCAATGTGTGATCGGGGCAAACAGCGTTGTGACAAAAGACATTCCCGACCATTGCGTCGCGGCGGGTGCGCCGGCTCGCATAACTAAGCGCTATTGCGATAACCGCAGGGGCTGGTTTCCGACTGACTCGCGAGGGGAATTTCGCGAATGAGAGGTATGGTAAACACCAAGGCGATCTCAGGCTTCCTCCTATGTCTTGTTCTTGCCGGGTGCTCCGCTGCCCCCTCTGACGTAGTAGCACCTGATCCAATACTATCAGAAGCGAGCGCGCAGGCTTCAAAACCCGGTTCGAAGAAAACGGTGTTAGTCCGTGGCGAAGCCAGGGTTCTGCGCGGGGAGCAGCCGCAGCCACTGCTCCACCCCATCAGCAAAGTGGTCGCCGCTTACAGCTTTGATCAGGATGGCCAGCGCGTCGATTATGAGGTCGGGAAAGATCTGGTCGTGACCGACAAGGGCGTGGCCCGCACGATGGCCTCTAGCGTCCCGGATTTCGAAGAATTCCGCTATTCACCTGATCATCCATGCGACAGATCGCTGTTCAGCTCTTCGTGTGCACGTGCAATTGCGAAATGCACGCTTTCAAGCAATCCCTGCAAGACCGAGCATAACGGCGCGCCTTCCTTCTGGTATTCAACCGAACCGCGCGTACCGGAATTAAACCTCAACCACGTGGTCTATTTCGACTACGAATCCCACCTGAATCCGGCCCCAATTCCAGCAACGCCGATCAGCGACAGAATTGCTAAAGTACAGTGTTTTGGCGACAGCATCGGTGCCGGAGCGCATACGGTCGCCAACTATTATGAAGAAACCGACGAGCAAAGCTGGTGCGGTCTTCTGCGAAAATCACTCGCGCCCAATACGAAGGTTGAAAATCACTCTGTGGGCGGGGCCACATTGCCCATGATCGACCAGCTTTATCGTGAACAGGAAGGCAACAGCGCAGACGTTGTCATCTTCGCTGCAGGAATGAACGATCATGTTGTTCAGCCGGAAACCCTTGATGAGTTCGAAACCCGTTTGAATAGCCTCACCAAATCAGCGCAAGAGCGCGGCTCAAAGGTCATTTTGGTCGGATTTTTTCAGCAAAATCCACTATGGGTTCAAGAGGTACCGGCAGACACGCAGGCCTATAATGCGGCGATCAAAAGGGTCGCGCTGGACCTCAATGTGCCATTCGTCGATATAGCCGAAGCGTTCACGCTCGCATCACCGACCCACGAACCCTATTATCATCTCACCGGCGATTACATGCACCACCCGAACAATTACGGCCAGCGCATCTACTACTCGCTGCTGTTGCCGTTTTTCCTGACAGAACCGCAGTCGGCAGACCGGTTTGCGGCCTATGTTCAAGGCCCGTGGCAGTGACAATCGCCCGGGGTCGCGGGCCAACTTCCCCGCTACTTTGAATCTTCCTGACGTTTGGCTTCCATCTTGGCCGCCATCGAGAAGCTTTTGCGCAGCCGCAAGGTGGGTTTCTCGACAAGGTGCCACGACGCCATGGCCAGCAAAGTAACCGGCACGATTGTAAGGGCAAACAGCGTAAACGGATTGAGCACGCCGGTTGCGGTCACGATGGCCTGCTGGATCGGGAAGCCGTACAGATAGATTCCATAGCTGTAATCACCGCGAGAAAAGAGCGGGAGCTTTGGCATTTTGGTGGTGCCAATGAACAGAGCAACATAGGCATAGAGCGGGATTGCCAGCGCAGAGCTAACCGGCAGGACCGAGAATTCCGCTTCGGGCAGGAAGAAGCCCGATGCCAGGATCAGCGCAATACACAGCCAGAACAGTTTGGGCGAATACGGGATCTCGTGCCGTTTAAGGTAAAGAACTGATCCGATCAGGAATTCAGGCACAAGCAAGGCGCCCGGGTGCGAGGCGAGCCTTTGCACGCTGGCCGGTGTGCTTTCCGGAAAATACGGGGCGGCAATGATGAACACAATCAGGAACAGCGCGAAAGACAGTGTCCAGCGCCAGTGCTTGACCCAGCCAATGAAAATCAGGCCACTGATAAAGATGTAGCAGCCCAGCTCCGGCGGGATGGTCCACAGGGCCCCATTCACCACGCCGGGAATCGGGTTCTCTTCAAAAACGCCGGGTAGATAATAATGGATGAAGCCGGCAATGTTCAGAAGATAGGCATGCGTGTCTTCGCTGCCGAAATAGTCGCCGAACGGAACGGTGGTAAAGATCAGTCCGATGACAAGAATTGTGACCAGCGTGTCCACCGCCAGCGCAGGCACGATTCGCAAAACCCGGCTGGCGACGAACTTGCCCAGCGTCAGGCGCAGCGCGCTGCCGGTAACCAGAAAGCCTGACAGGATGAAGAAAATCGGAATGATCGCCATCGTTGCCGACCACAGGAAACCCGAGGAGGCAGCGGCGGAATTGCCGTAGGTGATCGGGAAGCAGTGGCGCAACACAACAGCAAAGGCGAGGCCAACCCTTAGGGCATCGAATCCCGGTCCGATGCCGCTATTCTCGTCCATGATTTGGCCAATTGTCCGCATCACATCACCTTAGTGTTTTTGCCTGCTTCCGGCATAATGTTCAGCCTTGCAGCTTCATGGTTCTGTTCGCCGCTGTGGGTTAAACGCCCTGTGGGTTTTATCGAAGCCATATCTTGTCCCTACACAAGGTCCGCGTGGCCATGGCATTGCTTGATTGGCCTATCAAGGGCAATCGCTGTTGCCCTCCAATCTGGATCAAACTGCCTTCCGACAACAAGAATCAGGTGCTCTGCGCCCACTTGTTCCAATTCACATGCATGGTATCGAGCCTCGACATGAGCAGGACGAAGAACGAGCAATTGGGCCTCACGGCGAATAGGCCCAAACTAAATCTGGCCGGGACGATTACGAATCCAACACTCCTGCTTCGCATGCGCCAAATTGCGCTGTTTGCGGCCATCCTAATTTCCGGCGGCCTTCTCAATATCCCGCGCGAGCCTTTGCTTTTGCTGGTTCTGCTCTTGGCCTTTGCGCTCAAAAACCCGTTGCGGATGTTTCGCCCGGAGTTTGTGCTGATATGGCTGCTATTGCTGATGGTTGGCGCCACAGTTTTGATCGGGGGCGAAAGCTTCCAACTGGGTCCTCTTGCCATCCGCTATGCCAACTTTCTGGCCGGCCTCGCATTGCTTTCGGTTTATATCGACGAAACCAGGACGACCCTGGTCAACGACCTATACCCGATCCTCAAGCTGATGGCATTTCAGGCGATACTTACGCCGATTGCAGTCATCGTCGCGGGCGGTCTTTTTACGACCTTTGAAGTTTACGATGCGACTTACCACACGCTCTTTTACGTCTTCACATACCATGAGCTGATGGAAACGGGTTCGATTTTCAAACGCCCCGACGGGTTCTTTTTTGAACCTGGCGTGTTCCAAATCTATCTCAATATATTTCTATTCATCTGCCTGTTTGTGCGAAAGCACTCGTGGTTCGATATCGGCCTGGCGTCCTTGGCTGTGATCGCGACACAATCGACGACCGGGGCGATCATTCTGGTGCTACAATTTGGCTTGGCCTATCTCTATTGGCTCAAGACTGCCGACCGTCGCCAAAAATTGAGCGTGTTCGTGTTTGTGCCGATCCTGTTGTTGCCCTTGACGGCCTATATGGCGCTTAACGTGACCGAAAAGTTCTACGGAGCGCTTAGCGGCTCTGCCGAAGCACGCGAGTATGACCTTAGGACCGGCTTAAATGTAGCGATGGAGAAGCCGCTCACCGGAATCGGCTTTGATTATCAAAACTATTTCGACGCATCGGAACGAGTCGGCTATCGCGAAGCCGATCTGTCGCGCGACAACATAACAGAACGCGGCAACACCAACGGCATCGTGGTCCTGCTTTACAGTGTCGGCATACCGTTGTCTCTTATCTTCCTGCTCGGACTAGTGTTTCAGCGGATGTTCCGCCCTCGTTTTCTGTTTGCGGCGCTATTGCTGCTCTCGCTGATCGCCGAATCGCTGTTTTTCACTCCAATTGTGCTGATGGTCACATTCAGCGGGCTCTTAATTCAGCCGCGGCGTGTGACCGGATGGGTCAGTCGGAGCGGGAAATCCTCGAAATCAGGATCGCGCCAACGGCCACAGCGCGCCTGAGCGGATCTTGGAAGCGTATTGGCATGGCTCGCATCTTGTTCATCGGCATCGACTACTTTGCGTATGCGAAAGAGATCTGCGCTGCGCTTGAGCGCCAAGGGCATGAGGTCGATTTTCACCCTATCGAAGATGCGGGCTTCGCGAGCAAAACGGCCAAGAAATTCGCCGGCCGCGCCTATGCCAAGCGGCTCGCCGCCTATCACGACGATTTGATCGAGCAGAGTGCCGAGCACCGCTATGATTTGGTGCTGTTTATTCAGGTGCACCATATGGCGCATTCCGCGCTGGAGCGGCTGCGCGCGCTGCACCCCGATGCGCGCTTCGTACTGTACAATTGGGATTCCCTGACCACACATGATTATCGACCGTGGCTGAAGCATTTTGATTATACCGCCACATTCGACCCGACAGATGCAGACGCACTGGAGATCGGATATCTTCCGCTGTTCGCGACCCCTCGCTTTTTCGAGATCGACCACAAGCGGCCCACGCAACAGGACCTGTATTTCGTCGGAGCAATTGGAACATTGCACCGCTTCGAAGCGCTCGAACGGTTGCACGCTTTTTGCGATGAAAATGGTCTTTCCGCCAAATTCCATCTCAAATGCTCGCCGGTAATGAAGCTAACGCTTCTCAAAGCGCGCAAGTCTTTGCCTGGCGTAACAGGCAAGAGTCTGAGCTTTGACGGGATCGTCGACATGCTCGAAGCGTCGCGCGGCACCTTTGATTTCGCCAATCACAAACAGTCCGGCTACACGATGCGATTGATCGAGAACATGTGCGCCGGCCGCAAAATCATCACCGAGAACAAGCGTATCCTTGACGAGCCGTTCTATCGGGAGGATCGCTTTCTCCTAGTCGACGGCTATGATTTCTCCGAAGTGCCCGAATTCCTGGCTCGCCCCATCACATCGGAGCTGGATGTCGAGGAATTCGGGATCGACAATTGGGCGCGCCAACTGGTGGACTCAAAAAAGGTGCCTGCATCGTGAGCGAAGAAACCAAAGGACTGCGACAGAGCATTGCCAAGCGCGTGCAGTGGTTGCGCTGGTATCGCTACAAAATGAGCGGGTATGACATTCACCCTACCTGCGAGCTTGAGCGCGGGCTCAATCTGGATCGCTATTTCCCGCAAGGAATTCATGTTGGCGCGCACACCATTCTGACCTCGCGGGTTACTATTCTCAGCCACAAGCTAATCCCGCGCAAAAGCCTTGGCCGTTATGATGGCGAAAAGGTGCACACCTATATCGGCGAGTGGTGCGTGATTGGCATCGGCGCGGTCATCATGGGGGGCGTTCGCATCGGCGATCAATGCGTCGTCGGATCGGGCGCAGTCATCACCAAGGATGTTCCATCCAACACAATCGTTGCCGGGAACCCGGCACGGGTTGTGCGAGAAGGGATTGAGATGGAAGGTATCCAATTGTAGCTCCTTCGCACATGCAACAATGAGAACGTTGTAACACCGGCGGTGACTGTGTAGTGCCGCGCGCAAATCAGGAAAAAGCGGCCAGTAGCGCCAAGAACTGGATCCCGAGAACAGCCACCCACTCTCCATCTAAACTTCCCATCTGAAAGATCCTTAATGACGACTGGCAAAACAGCATTGATCACCGGTGTAACCGGACAAGATGGCGCGTATCTCTCGCGCCTGCTGCTCGACAAAGGTTATGAAGTTCACGGGGTTAAGCGGCGCTCGTCCTCGTTCAACACGGGCCGGATTGAGGATATTTATGAGGACCCGCACACCGATAATCAGCGGTTCAAGCTGCATTACGGCGATCTGACCGACAGCACCAATCTTATCCGGATTATGCAGGAAGTGCAGCCCGACGAAGTCTACAACCTCGCTGCGCAAAGCCACGTCGCGGTCAGCTTTGAAACGCCCGAATACACCGCCAATGCCGATGCGATTGGCACGCTGCGCCTGCTTGAAGCGATCCGTATCCTCGGGTTGGAAGAAAAGACCCGCTTCTATCAGGCATCGACCTCGGAGCTGTATGGTCTGGTGCAGGAAGTCCCGCAAAGCGAGACCACGCCGTTCTACCCGCGCAGCCCCTATGCTGCGGCCAAGCTCTATGCCTATTGGATCACAGTCAATTACCGCGAAGCCTATGGCATGCACGCCTCCAACGGCATTCTGTTCAATCACGAAAGCCCGTTGCGCGGTGAGACCTTTGTCACCCGCAAGATCACGCGTGCAGCAGCAGCGATTGCGCTGGGCATGCAGGACCGGCTTTATCTCGGCAATCTCGATGCCAAGCGCGATTGGGGCCATGCGCGCGAATATGTGCGCGGCATGTGGCTGATGATGCAGCAGGACGAGCCCGATGATTACGTGCTGGCCACCGGCGAGACGACCACGGTGCGCGACTTTGTGAAATGGGCATTTGAAGACGCGGGCATTCCTGTCGAGTTCAAGGGCGAGGGAATCGAGGAAAAAGGCTACTCAACCGAAGATGGGCGCTGCCTCATCGAAGTTGACCCAGCCTATTTCCGCCCGACCGAAGTTGAGCTGTTGCTGGGCGATCCTGCCAAAGCGAAGGAAAAGCTCGGCTGGGTCCACGAAACCGGCCCGCGCGAGCTGGCGCGCGAAATGGTTCAGGCCGACTTCGAGGTCATCCGCACCGAAGGCACCAATGTCGGCGGGGGCGCCTGAGTGATGGCATCCGGGGCAAAATCCGGTGCCGGCGCCTATCCTCTGGCTGGCAAGCGCGTTTTCGTCGCGGGCCATCGCGGCATGGCCGGCTCTGCGATTGCGCGGCGGCTTGAGGCGGAGGATTGCGAGATAGTCACCGCAACCCGTCAGGAGCTTAACCTGATGGATCAGGCCGCGGTACGCGCGTGGTTTACCGATACCCGACCCGATGCGGTGTTCGTCGCGGCGGCCAAAGTCGGCGGCATTCTAGCCAATGATACCTATCCGGCGGATTTTCTCTACGACAATCTGATGATCGAAGCGAACGTCATCGAAGCGTCGCACCGCGCCGATGTCGAAAAGCTGTTGTTCCTTGGCTCCTCGTGCATTTACCCCAAATTCGCCGAGCAGCCGATGAACGAGGACGCGCTGCTGACCGGCGCGTTAGAGCCGACAAATGAATGGTACGCGATCGCCAAGATTGCAGGGATCAAGCTGGGTCAGGCCTATCGCAAACAGCATGGCCGCGATTACATCTCCGCCATGCCGACGAACCTCTACGGTCCCGGCGACAATTTCAGCCTCAAATCCAGCCACGTTCTGCCCGCACTCATCCGCAAGGCGCATGAAGCGAAGCTTGAAGGGGCGGCAAGCATGGAGCTGTGGGGCACCGGCTCTGCCAAGCGCGAATTTCTGCATGTCGACGATCTCGCCGATGCCTGTGTTTTCCTGCTCAAGGAATATTCGGACGCGCCGCACGTCAATGTCGGATGCGGAGAAGATATCTCCATTCTCGACCTAGTTAAGCTGGTGAACCGCATCGTCGGCTTCAAAGGGGAGATCGTGCACGACCTCTCCAAACCCGACGGCACCCCGCGCAAACTGCTCGATACGACGCGGCTGACCCAGCTTGGCTGGACGCCGTCCATCGCGCTCGAAGACGGCATCGCCGCGACTTATGAGTGGTTCTGCAAAGAGCTTGACGCTGGCGCAATGCGCGAAGTGGGCTAATCATGGGCAAAGCGACACCGGAACACCGGGTCATGGTTGATGGCATTCCGATTGACGTGGATGATCATGCAGATGTGCTCGCCGCGATGGATGACGCTATAAAAGCGCGATCCACCGGTCATTACATCTCGATCACCAACACCGAGAGCATCTATCACGCCCGCCGGATCACCAGCCATGGTGATTATGTGCGCGGCGCAGATTTTTCATTGTGCGACGGTGTGGGTGTGATCATCGCGGCCAAAGCCGCGGGTGGCGACGTCACCCGATATAACGGCCCGATCCTGCAACTCGACGCGTCGCGCTATGGTGCATCGCGGGGGTGGCGACACTACTATGTCGGCGGTTCGGGCGGTTCAGCCGAGGAAATGGCAAAGCGCCTGACCGAGCAGTTTCCCGGCATGATAGTCGCCGGAATATACGAGCCACCGTTCCGCCCGCTAACCGCAGAAGAGCGCGCCGATCTGATCGCAGACATAAAAGCGAGCAATGCAGATATCGTTTGGGTCGGGTTGGGCCTGATCAAACAGGAAGCGATGGTTGCGGACCTGCTCGAGGACGCCGATGTGCCGTGGATGTCAGGGGTGGGCGGCGCGTTTGACTATCATTCGGGCCGAATTCCATGGTCACCGTGGATTGTGCGCAAGACCGGTATGGAGTGGCTGTTCCGCCTGATCGTCCAGCCAAAAGCGCGTGCAAAACGGCTCTACTGGTCGTTCGCATGGATGTTCGGCGCGATGGGGCGCGGCTTTGCCAGCCGTTTCACCGGCAAAAAGGGTGAGGCAACCCCGTGATACATCTTCCGCTCTTTCGCCGCGCCTCACAGTCAATTGGCCGCACAATTGTTTCGGCAGGGCGCAATGAATTGACTCCGGATTGCGGCCCGTTAGAGCCTCGCTGGACGCAGCTCCCTTCAATCGGACACCTTGCATGACTGCTCCGCTTAAAATCGGCATTATCGGCGCTGGGCGAATGGGGATCACCCATTACTCCATAGCCAACGCGCATGAAGATGTGACGATCACATCGGTCGCGGACCCATCAAAGCTGATCACGACGATGCTCGGCAAATATGCCAAGATTGGGACCTACAAGGATTACAAGGGTTTGTTGAAGAATGAGGAGCTTGACGGCGTCCTTGTTTGCACGCCTCCCGCGTTCAATCCTGACATTCTCCAAGCTGTGCTTGAACAGCGTCTGCACACCTTCTGCGAGAAGCCATTTGTGCTCAACGCAGCCGATGGCGCGCGATTTGCGGCTGACTTCGACGCAGCGGGCCTGATCAATCAGGTCGGCTATGTGAACCGCTGGAACGATATGTTCACCCGCGCAAAGGTGCTGGTGGAAGACGGGCTGATCGGGGAGCCTTTGCGCTTCCGCAGCGAGATGTTCTCACCCACTATCATACGCGATGTTGGCGATGCGGGTTGGCGCGCAAGCCATGCCAATGGTGGCGGCGCGGTGTTTGAAATGGCGAGCCACGCGATTGACCTGATCGCCTATTTCTTCGGAGCGCCTGAACGGGTCGGCGGAACATCTCTGTCCAAGGTCTATTCCAAACAGGTCGAGGACATCGTTTCGACTTCGCTGTTCTATGACAGCGGGCTTTCGGGAACGATGTATGTGAACTGGTCCGATGCGAGCTTTCGCAAGCCGACCAACAAATTCGAAGTGTTCGGCTCTGCAGGCAAGCTGCAAGTCGATCAGCACGGCGCCAAGATTCACCTCAAAGAGGCGAGTGCAAAGCATGGGCTGAAAGAGGGTTGGAACCAGCTTTATATCACCGATGTGCACACCAATGTGCCGTTTTATGTGCGCGGCATCGAATACACCGCGCAGATTTATGATTTTGTAGCCGCAATCCGCGAAGGAAAGCCGGTGCGCTGTTCGTTCAAGCATGCGGCGGCCAATCTGCGCGTGATCGAGCAGTTGTTTGCTGACGATGCGGCGATCCGTCGCCAGAGCGCGGGAGCTGCGGCATGAGCGCCAAATACGAGCAACCGATCGACCGGATCATCTTCGGCGACAACCAGTTCTTTGGCATCAATCATATGAGCCAGGACAAGGCGCAAGAGCGCGCCGAGCGGTTCGCCAAGCTCGAGAATGTCATGGCGGTCTATGATCACGCTATCGATGCCGGAATCGATGCGATCATGCTCAACAGCAATGATCGCGCGCTCGGCATTTGTGACGCCTTTCGCGCCAACCCGGCCAAATACGGCCACCTTAAATGGTATCCCTCCATCCCCTACCCGCACAAATACGCGGCCATGGTCAATGACAAGGGGATGGTTGGCGCGGTTCAGGAGATCCTGTTCAACAAGGGCGCGAAATCGGCGCTGGGCAAAATGGCGCGCGGCGCGAGTGCGGTTATGACGCTCGACGCGGTCAAGCTGATGAAGATGCTGATCGATGAAGAGATGGCGATCTATGACGGGCTCGATGTGCGGGTCGTGTTCCTGCAGAACATCATCGTCGATCTGATGCTGGGCTATGATGTGCCCGACCCGTTCGTCGCCTATTGCGAATATATCCGGGAGAAATTCGGCGCGTGGCCGGGTCTGATCACGCAGAACCTGCCGTTCCTGCGCGCCAAGCTTGAGCAATGGGGGATCGAAGGCGTGGTGATCTGCGCTTCGGTCAACAAGATTGGCTATCTGATGAGCCCCGGTGTGCCTCAATACGAGGCGATGCTTGCGGACAATGACGGTGCGAAATATCCGGTCATGGCGATGTCGACACTGGCAAGCGGCGCGGTGCCTGCGCCCGAGGCCTATGACTATATCAACGGGCTGAATATCCAGTCGGTTGTGTTCGGCGCGTCCTCGCCCGGAAATATCCAGCAGACCGTATCGCTGATCGAACCGGCCCCTAAAGCTGCGAGCGAGGCGGCTGAATGAATGTCCTGATCACCGGCGGCGCGGGCTTTATCGGCTCGCGGCTGGCCTTGCGGCTGGTATCGGAGGGGCATGGTGTGACCGTGCTCGACAACTTCCTGCCGCAGGTCCACGGCGATGCGCCCGAGGATTCAAAGGCTTACAAGCTTCTGTCCAAATCAACTGTGCTCGTGCGCGGCGATGTGACCGATCGCGAAACCCTCGAAGCGTTAATCCCCGGACATGATGCCGTGGTGCACCTCGCTGCAGAAACCGGCACCGGTCAGTCGATGTACGAGATCGAGCGCTATAACGCGATCAATATTGGGGGCACGTCACTGCTGCTCGATATCCTCGCCAATACAGAGCACAGCGTTAGCCGTGTTGTGGTTGCATCATCGCGCTCGATCTATGGCGAAGGGCGCTACAAGACGCCCACGGGCGATTACGTTTACCCGAACCACCGTGCCGAGGCCGACATGCAGGCGGGTGATTTTGCGGTGAAGCATCCCGGCGTGGCCGGCGAATTGGAGCTGGTCGCGACCGATGAGGACTCCAAAATCCATCCAAGCTCGGTCTATGGCATCACGAAACAGGTGCAAGAACAACTGGTTATGACGGTGTGCTCCTCAATAGGGGTACAAGGCGTGGCATTGCGGTATCAAAACGTATTCGGACCGGGACAATCGCTTTCAAACCCATATACAGGCATACTCTCGATTTTCTCCAACCTGATCATGCAGGGTCAGCCGATCAACATCTTCGAAGATGGCACCGAGAGCCGGGATTTCGTGTTCGTGGAGGATGTGGTGACCTCGACCGTGTTGGCGCTCACCCACCCTGCGGCTGCGAATGAAGTGTTCAATGTCGGCACCGGCGTTCCGGTGAGCGTGATGACCGTTGCAAACACTCTTGTGCGGTTGTTCGCGGCCGAGGTGCCGATCAGCATCAGCGGCAATTTCAGGCTCGGCGATATTCGCCACAACTTTGCCGATATGACGAAGATCAAGCAAATGCTGGGCTTCACCCCTGCCTATGATTTCGAGCGCGGGATTGCCGAACTGGTCGATTGGGCTAAGGCGTCGGGTCCGCAGGCGAGCGCATATGAAGCAAGCCTTGAAGAGATGCGCAGCAAAGGGCTACTCAAGTAATCCCTATGCCAAAGCGGCCTTCCCCACTTTCCTATCTTCGTGACAATGTCCCGTTCGTAACGCTGGTCGTGCTGCTCATCGCCACGGTGCTGATGGGCGGCGGTTCTCGCGATGATATCCTCTCGCTGGCGATCCTCCGTCCGCTGGCGGTGATTTGCCTAGGCATCGGCCTGATTACGATGACGCCTGAGCAACGAGCAGCGTTCAAGCTGCCGCTCGGTTTCATGGCCTCGATACTCGCGTTGATTGTATTGCATATGATCCCGCTGCCACCGTTCATCTGGCAGGCCTTGCCAGGGCGCGAATTGGCTGTTGCTGCGGGCGAAGCGCTTGGAGGCACACAGCCGTGGCGCCCGATCAGCCTCGTGCCCTATCGCACCTGGAATGCGTTTTATGCGATGCTGATTCCTGCAGCAGCACTAGTGCTGGCGGTTCAGATCACCCGCGAAGACCACCGCAAGCTGCTCTATCTGCTAATCGGCGCTGCGATGCTGAGCGCGCTGTGGGGCATGATTCAGTCGATCGGCGGCTTTAGCCGAGGCCTCTATTTCTACCGCGTCACCAATTCTGATTCGCCGACCGGGCTGTTCGCTAACCGCAACCATATGGCCGCGCTGCAAGTGTGCGCTTTGCCGCTGCTTATGCTGGCGGCGACGCGCGCAAAGGGCCCTCGAATGCGGGTAGTCCAGATCGGCTGCACGGGGTTGGGTGCTTTGGCAATCATGATGGCCACCGCAACCGGATCACGCGCCGGGATTGCCCTGTCTTTGGTTGCTCTGCTCGCATGTTGGCTGGTCTGGCGCGCGCGCCCGATCCAACCGGCTGACAAAAGGCGGCGCGAAAGAAGGCAGACGTGGGTTCCTTATGCGCTGGGCAGTTTTGGTGCCCTATTGCTGGGTGGCTTTGCCTTCCTTTTGACGCGTTCTCAGAGCTTTACGCGGATTTCTGGCGGCAGCACGGTTGAAGAGTACCGGTTCACGGTGTGGGAATCCGTTGTTGAATTCCTGCCGCAATATCTTCCTTTTGGTTCCGGCATCGGATCGTTTGTCGAGGTGTTTCAGGTGCATGAACCCCGCGACTTGCTGAGCACGAGCTTTTGGAACCACGCGCATAACGACTGGCTGGAGTGGATACTCGAAGGCGGAATTCCGATCATTATCCTGCTGGCTTTTGCAATGTTCGCATACTCAATCCGTATGGCGAGGTTGTTCGGGCGCAGTAAGACTGGTCAGTTCGAAGTGCAGCTTGGAATTGCGGGCGGAGTGGTTCTTTTTGTCCTTGGACTTTGGAGCGGCGTCGATTACCCACTCCGAGTGCCGATGCTGTCCGCTTTTGCTGCGATTGCGTCGGTTTGGCTGGCAATGCCGGATGCAGGTCGGGGGTTGCGGGGCAGCAGCGGTACAAAGTCGGATGATGCGCCCGATAAGGTCACAGCTGGGTCGTTTGAGACACGACCCGCAAGGGAATATGGATAAGGGACTGCAGGCAGGATGACGGCAACACGCAATTTGGCCACCTCGGCTCTCGCTTCGCTTGCGCTGACCGCCTGCGCCACCGGGCCCGAACCGATTGGCGGTGCGCCTGGGCTGCAGGTGGTTCAGGGTGATCTTCCGCCACCCGCAGCCGTAGACCTCTACGGCAATGCCGAATTTAGCGGGATTCGCCCTTTCGACACACTCACCATCGATGTCTTCGGGATTGAAGAATTGAGCAGCCGTCGCGTTCGAGTTGATGGCAATGGCGAAATCGGTTTCCCGCTGATCGGTAATGTCGCGGTCTCGGGTCTGACCACCTCGGAAATCTCGCGCAAGATCGAAGGCGAACTGCGCGGTCGTTTCATTCGCGATCCTCAAGTGACGACAAATCTGGAAGAGTCAGAAAACCGCACTTTCACAGTCTATGGTTCGGTAAACCAGCCGGGCGTTTATCCGGTGATCGGCGAAGCGACCCTGATCAAAGCGGTGGCTACCGCGCGTGGACTTGGTGAATATGGCAATGCCCGCGATGTGGTGGTTTTCCGCACTGTCAACGGAGAGCGTATGGCGACCCTATACAATCTCGATGCGATTAGCCGCGGCGCCTATAACGACCCGCGGATCTACGCCAATGACACCGTGGTTGTCGGCGACTCAGACGCGCGCAGATTGTTTGATGATATCGTCGGTGTAGCGACCATTCTGGTTACACCCCTCACCGTACTTTTGAACTGATAGGGCGGAGCGACCAATCGTGAACGCGACCCAAGACGCCATAGCTATGGATGACAATGGCGATGATCTGATCTTCGCAAGCAATGATAGCGGGCCGGGCTATGAGAGCGCGGCGCGCGAAACGCCGCTGTTGCGGGAATATCTCGGCATTCTGGAACGGCGCAAATGGATCATTCTTGCCATCCTCATACTGTCTGCGTTGGCCGGCCTCATTCTCACCATGACGATGACCCCGCAATACACATCGTCTTCGCGGATCGAGATTAGCCGTCAGGATCAAAGGGTCACCAACATCGAAGGATTGGAGAGCTCGGACCGCCGTTTCGATCAAGAGTTTTACGACACACAATACGAGTTGCTTGGTGCGCGCAGTGTTGCGGAGCGCGTCGCACGCGAATTGCGTTTGGCCAACAATTTCGACTTCTTCATCGCCCACGAAATCGATCCGGAAACCACCCCCTGGCTCGGATCACCTGACGCTCCAACAGACCGCAAGACGCTCGCAACGCGGCGCGATGCGGCGGTTGGACTTCTGCTTGGCAATGTGGCGATTTCGCCGATACCCCGGTCGGCCCTTGTCGATATCAGTTACACCAGCGCTAATCCGCAAATCTCTGCTGACGTCGCCAATGAATGGGCGGAGCAGTTTATGGCGGACAGCATGGACCGCCGGTTCGAATCCACCGCCGATGCGCGCGCGCTACTCGAAAAGCGGCTCGCCGAATTGCGTCAGCGGGTTGAGGAATCTCAAACTCAGCTCGTCAATTACGCCAATGAAAAAGGCATTGTCGTGCTCGACCGGGTTGAGCAGGACGGACGCACTGTTTCCACGCCAACCTTGGTTCAACTGGATCTGCAATCCATGAACCAGGCTCTGCTTGATGCCACCGCCCAGCGCGTTCAGGCAGAATCGAAAGCGCGCACGAGCGGCGGAAGCACGGCAGAGCTGGTCAACAACACGACCGTCAGCCAGCTTCGGCGCGAGCGCTCCGGGCTTCAGGCGCAATATGCAAAGCTGATGGTTCAATTCGAACCCGGCTACCCTGCGGCTCGCGCAATTCAAGAACAAATTTCCGAGCTGGACCGGGCAATCTCGACCGAGGAATCGCGCGTGCGAGGCACTGCTCAATCCGAGTATCGCGCGGCGCTGGCTCGCGAGAATGACTTGCGTGGCAAAGTCAATGCACTGACTTCGCGGCTCAACACACAGGAACGCGACCGGATCCAGTACAATATCTATCAGAACGAGGTGGACACCAACCGGGAGCTTTATGACGGGCTGCTGCAGCGATATAAGGAAATCGGCGTTGCCGGTGTTGCGGCCAGCAACATCTCGCTGGTCGACGAAGCACAGGTGCCCGGCGGCCCATCATCGCCCAATCTGCCTCTAAATATTTTGGTTGCGCTGTTTGGCGGCCTGGCGCTCGCGGGAGCAACAGTCTTTGTTCTCGAGCAATTCGAAGAGGGAATCCGTGATCCCGGTCAGGTTACTCCGACCACCGGACTTGCCTTGCTGGGCGTGATCCCTGCAACAGCGAACGACGATGATGTCATCGACTTGGTTCAGGATCCCAAATCGGATGTGTCCGAGGCTTATCTGACGGTTCGATCGAACTTGGCCTTCGCCACAAATAGCGGAATACCAAGTATCTTCATGGTTACCTCGACCCGTCCGGCCGAGGGTAAGAGCACGTCGGGCTACGCGCTCGCTTCGGTGCTGGCGCGCACAGGCAAGCGGGTGTTGATCGTTGATGCCGACATGCGGTCGCCTTCGGTGCACAAGCTGTTCGACCTGACGAATGACGATGGATTTTCAAGCGCGCTTGCGGGTCAGGCAAATGCGATCAACCTCGTCCAGAAGACCGAGTTCGAAAACCTGTCGATCATGTCAGCGGGACGCAGCCCGCCCAGCGCCGCCGAGCTGCTGAGCGGCGATCAGGCGCACATCCTGTTCAACAGCCTGACCGAGCATTTCGATCACGTGATCGTGGACGCTCCGCCATTGCTTGGCCTCGCCGATTCACCACTCATCGCCAATGCGGTGCAAGGGGTGGTGTTTGTGATCGAAGCGCGCGGCGTCGCGGCGCGTGGCATCAACAGCTCGCTCGACCGCTTGCGTAGCAGCAACGCGTCTCTGGTTGGCGCGATCTTCACCAAATTCGATGGCAATGGCCTTGAAGGTTATGGCTACGGCTATGGCTACGGCTACGGCTATGGCCGCGATCGGGATGCCGATTGATGGCTGAGGCCCGCAGCCTGCGGGTTGGTTCACGGACCCGCACACTCCTGATTGCATTGAGCACGGCTCTCGTGGCAGCCGCCGCGTTTGCCAATTCGCTCGTCAATATCAATCACGCGCGGCTTCCCGACTTCGCTCTGGCATTTGACGGCGATGATCCCGTCGCGCTGGTCAACAAGGCACAGAGCGATCTCGCAAGCGGGGCGCTTTCTGCTGAAGGAAGCGATGCAGTTCTTAGCATCGTGCGCCGTTCGGTTGCGCAATTGCCGCTTAATGCGCCCGCCTTCCGGCTTCTTGGACTTTCGAGTGCAGCGAATGCAGACCTGCCCGGCGTTCGCGCGCAAATGGCAATTTCGGAACGGATGGAGCGTCGCGATCCGGCTGCTCAATTGTGGCTGATCGAGGACGCAGTTCAGCGCAACGATGTTGCTGGTGCGCTGCGACACTATGACCTTGCGCTGCGGAACGATGAGTCGACCCGCGCGGTGCTTTATCCTGTCCTGACTGACGCGATGGAAAACGCCGCAATCCGGGCGCGATTTGTACCCTATATGTCGGCGCCGCCACCCTGGCTGGAGAGCTTCTTGCGCTTCGCCGTCTCCCAAACGCAGCAGCCGGTCGCCATCGCAGACCTGGCGAAGCGAGCCGGCGGCTTTCCCGATGGAGCGCCCTACACCTCGCTCGATCGCGAGCTGCTCACACAATTGGTGGCATTCGAAGATTTTGAAGCGGCGATTGCGCATTTCAAACGAATAAAAGATGCGGACCTGAGCGCCGCTACAACACTCGCACTGACCGACAAGACGACCGACGAAGCGTATATGCCCATCACGTGGCAGGCCTTTTCGATCGACGGGATTGAACCCTTTGTGTTGTCTTCCCCCGAAGGTGCCGGGGCAGTGGAAATCGAAGCCGAATTGGAGGCCGGCTATACCGGACCCGTGGCCCGCAAGCTCGTCGCGCTAAAACCCGGCAGCTACACTGTAACCGCTGCAATGCGCGCGGAGGACTTTGGGGGATTGGACCGCGCTGTCTGGTCGATCACCTGCGCGGGCGGCAGCGGTGCGCCCTTGGCGAACGACGCGGTGGATCTGGCCGATGAGTTTGATCTCCGGTCCAGCTTTACGGTGCCTGCTGATTGTCCGGTTCAACTCGCCCTAGTCTCAGCCGAGACAACCCTTCGCACCGGATATCTCAAACTGGTCCTGGCCGAAATCGATCTCAAGCGCGGTCAGCCAACGACGCGTTAAGCTCCGACCTGGTCGCCAAATTGACGCAAGCAAGACATCGCCAACTGCGCTTGTTCGGTGGTCGAATCTGCGTTTTCGCTACGACGACGAGCAATCGCTGCGGCAGGTGAAGACGCGCTCCCCTCCAGCTCTGCCTGCGCTTCCTTTGCCTGCGCTTCGAAAAAGTCTTCGGCGCGCGCCATAATCGCCAGTTCTCGAGAGCGCGGGTTGCTCGTCATCTGGGCAAGCTTCTCTGCCGTCAGGCCAATTGCAGCGGCGCAATTGACCGAAATCTCGAAAGCGCCTTCGCCTTCGGCGACAACCTGCCGCCCGATGGAGAGCGCTTGCGCGGTGCCGGGCGGGTCTGCGCTGTCGGCCGCCGAGTCTTGCGAGCCTTCATCAGCAGCAGAGCAAGCACCCAGCGCCAATGGCAGGGCAAGGGCCAGCAGGCTGGCCGCGAAGGGAGAACGAATTTTGCGCGGGGCGAATTCCATGGCGTCGCTTTGCGGCACCACTGTTTGCATGTCCAGAGTTTGTCGAGGTTACATTGGGTCGAGCCTGCATTTGGGTCGCGCACCATCCAAAACGGCGCATTATCCAAGCGGAAAGGTGGAACGGCTAAGACGCCGCACGTAAGTTAACCCAGTTCCCAACAGGAGACGCGCGCCATGCGCACAGTGCTCATCACCGGCACCGCAGGATTTATCGGCTTTCACCTCGCGCAATTGCTGCTCGAAGAGGGGTTTCGCGTGGTCGGCTATGACGGGATGACCGATTACTATGACGTCCGATTGAAAGAGCGGCGTCACCAGATGCTGATGCAGAACCAGCATTTCAGCGCAAAAGTCGGCATGCTTGAGGATTTCGAGACGCTGCATGATCTCGCGATGGCAGAGAAGCCGGATGTGATTGTCCATCTCGCTGCCCAGGCCGGCGTGCGCTACAGCCTCGAAAATCCGCGCGCCTATATCGATGCGAATGTTGTCGGTACTTTCAACGTGATGGAATGCGCGCGCGAGCTTGGCGTCGATCACCTGCTGATGGCGTCGACCAGCTCGGTTTACGGCGCGAACGAGGAAATGCCCTTCGACGAGCGCGAGAAGTGCGACACGCCGCTCACGCTCTATGCTGCGACCAAGAAAGCGAACGAAGCGATGGCGCACAGCTATGCCCATTTGTGGCACCTGCCCACCACTATGTTCCGCTTCTTCACGGTCTATGGCGCGTGGGGGCGGCCCGACATGGCGCTGTTCAAGTTCACCAAGGGGATCCTCGAAGGCACCCCGATCGATATCTACAACAATGGCGAGATGTACCGCGACTTCACCTATGTCACCGATCTGGTGCGCGGCATCCGGCTGTTGATCGATGCAGTGCCCGAGCGCCCCGAATCGTCGGATGATATTCCCGGTTATGACAGTCTTTCACCCGCCGCACCGTGGCGGGTGGTGAACATCGGCAATTCCGACAAGGTGCGGCTGATGGACTTCATCACCGCTATCGAAGAGGAATGCGGGCGCGAAGCGGTGAAGAACTTCATGCCGATGCAAAAGGGCGATGTTCCCGCGACTTGGGCGGATGCGACGTTGCTGAAAGAACTCACAGGCTATAGCCCACAAACCACCTTCCGCGAAGGGGTTCGCCGATTCGTTGAGTGGTACCGCGATTATTACGCGGTGTAGCCTGGCTTAGAGTGAGGGCCCTTCCGCTTCAGCGAGTGGACCTTCGGCTTCACTCTCAGAAGGGGGCGGGCCAAGACGCTCCTCGCCCGGAAGCGCGGCGGCGCGTTCGCGCTCCAACCGTTCGAGATATTCGCGTTCTATCTGCTCAACACGCTTCTGCTCTTCGGAAGCGTCATCATCGATGGTCGAAAGGCGCTCTTGTCGGGCCTCCTCGATCAGTTGCTGAAAGCGGATAACTTCGCTTTCGCTCTTCTCGGTATAGGCATTTTCGATGAACTTCTCGGTACAGCCGGTGATGCCGCCTGCGCCCGCCGGACTGCACGACTGAGTGCCGAACTCGCCAATATAGCGGATGCTTTCGACCCGGCTTCCCCACGATTCATTTTGGGGAGAGCTGCTGGTCCGCAAATTCGACGGAATACGATAACGCTCTGATTCAACGAGAATTTCGCAAACCACGATTTCATTTTCACCGGCTTCGGGGCATTCGCTCTCGTCATAAGCGATCACCATATTGACCTTGTCGCCGGCTTTGTCTTGCGCAGCGAGCGGAGCGGCCATTGCAAACAGCGCGACCGGGGCCAGCGCGGCGATGCGGGTAAGATGGGACATCGTCAAAATCCTTGCATATGCCCCGCCAAAACCGTGCAGGGCGGGACTGATCCATGCGCAGTAGAAGCGCACGGGTGAACCATATCTGAAGCTCTTAGTCCGGTCGGTTGATGCACTCAAGCGCGCCCACGCAGGCTTGGTTAGCGAAATATTGACCATCTTTGCCTCATAGACGCGCGCATGAACGCCCCGTTTCAACCTTCTGTCGCCCCAACCGTTTCGCAATCTTCCCAAGCACGTGAGCGGATTGCGGTTATCGGACTTGGCTATGTCGGACTGCCCGTCGCTGTTGCTCTGGCTGAACGGCTTGCTCCCGCTGGTGTTGGAGTCCTCGGTTTTGATATTTCAAAGCGCCGCGTGGAAAGCCTGCAATCCGGAAGCGACTACACCTGCGAGATCGATGATGAGCGGCTCGCGGCCTGTGGGCTTGAGGTTTCAGACGACCCAGAGAGCCTTGTCGGGGCAACGACCTTTATCGTCACTGTCCCGACTCCGATCACGCAGGAGCGTCGCCCAGACCTTACACCTTTGCGCCGCGCGTGCGAGACCATCGGGCCCCGCCTCAGCAAAGGCGGCCTTGTGGTGTTCGAATCGACCGTTTTCCCCGGCGCGACAGAGGATTATTGCGGGCCGCTGCTTGAAGAACATTCCGGCCTGAAACAGGGGCGCGATTTCGCGCTTGGATACAGCCCGGAGCGGATCAATCCGGGCGACACCGTCCACCGGCTTGAGACAATCACCAAGATCATCGCCGCCGATAGCGACGATGCGCTAGAGCGCATGCGTGCAATCTATGGATCGATCGTCGATGTAGGGCTGCACGAGGCGCCGAGCATCAAAGTCGGCGAAGCAGCCAAAGTGATCGAGAACACCCAGCGCGACCTCAATATCGCGCTGATGAATGAAATCGCGCTGATCTTTGACCGTATGGATATCCGCACGCAGGATGTACTGGCGGCCGCGGGGACGAAGTGGAACTTCCTGCCCTTCACGCCGGGTCTGGTTGGCGGACACTGTATCGGGGTTGATCCATACTACCTCACAGCAGCAGCAGAGCGGCTCAATTATCGCCCCGAAGTGATTCTGGCAGGGCGCCGGATCAACGATTCAATGGGGCAGGCGGTCGCGCAAAAGACCATCAAGTTGATGCTTTCGCGCTCGATTTCGATGAAGAATGCCCGCATTGGTGTCCTTGGGCTGACCTTCAAGCAGGATGTGCCCGATATCCGCAATTCCAAGGTACCCAATATCGTCGCCGAACTACGCGATTACGGTATCGAACCACTGGTCGGCGATCCGCTAGCGAGTGCCGACGAGGCAGAAGCCGAATATGGCATAAAGCTGCGCCATTCAGACGAGTTGCGCGATCTCGATGCGCTTATCCTCGCGGTCAACCACGAGAGCTATTTGGCGGAAGGGCCCGATCTCATCGCGCGGATCAAACCCGGCGGCGTTTTGGTTGATGTAAAATCGGCTCTCGCGCGCGATATTTTGCCTGACAGCATTGCCTATTGGAGCCTCTAGGCAGCGGCTAAACTAAATCCGTTCGCTCGCCTTGATTGCTATCCGGCAGCCCAGCCGAATTGCCCCGGAAAGGATCGGATAAGCCGGCGCTTGTTCGGCGCCATTGGCCAAGGCGGCTTCGCGGTGCTCAAGCTCTTCCTGACGAAATTCCTCGATCATCTCGGCCAGTTCCGGCTCTGATTCGGTCTCGGCCAGCCTATCGAGCTGATCCGAATAGTGTTTATCGATCTCCGTCTCGACCGCAGCGGTGCACGCCATCGCAGCTTCGGGGCCCAGTAAGGCCGTTCCCGCGCCAAGGGCATAACCGGCCGCCGACCATAATGGCTGCAGCACCGTCGGGCGCACGCCTCGCTTTGCCATCAAAGCATCAAACTTGGCGC
>JBCCOF010000004.1:0-50895 GCA_039025455.1 Pseudomonadota bacterium
GCAGCCTTCGGGATTGCAGAGGACCTAATCAATCGCCTTTCACGCCTGCGCTGGCTTCCCGTCATTGCGCGCAGTTCGAGCTTTTCCATACCGCCCGAGGCGCGCAGCCCGCGCGAAGCCGGTGCGCGACTGGGTGCGCGCTACGTCATTGAGGGTTCGCTCAATCCAGCCGGCGATGGCTTTGCTATGCGGATTGGATTGACCGACGCGCAGAACGGAACGCTGGTGTGGAGCGATGCTGTTGAACTCGCGCAGCTGGATGGCCGGTCGAATCTCGAAACCGCGATGGCCGGCATTACTGCGGCGCTGGACCATCGTGTCGATCAATCCGAGCAGTCGCGCGCATTGGTCTCGCAAGCGGATAATGGCGATGCGAGGCAATTGGTGTGGCAGGCGCGCTGGCATTTCGCGAAACTGACCGATGAAGCGATGCACGAAGCCGAGCGGTTGCTCGATTCAGCGAAAGCTCTAGCGCCGATGTCGGCGGAAATCCTGATTGAGCAGGCGTGGCTGACCATCCGAAAGCTATGGCTGAGGCGCGGGACCCATGACGAAATTCGTAGCTTACGGAAACTGGCGCAGCGGGCCAGCAATGCCGATCCTGACGATGCGCGCGGCTATATGGTCTGCGGAATTGCGGAGTTTTGGCTTCAGCAACCTGACCGCGCAGAACGGCTCTTCAAACGCGCTATCGAGCTCAATCCCAGCCTTGTGATGGCGCACGCCCAGCTCGGCAGTTGTTTGCACCATCGCGGCGCGTGCGAGGAGGCGATTGCGACGCTTGAACGGGCCAGACGGCTAAGCCCCAATGATCAGGACTTGTTCTTCACACAGGGCGAGCTGGCCATGGCGCATCTGATGCTGGGCCAGTGCGAGAAGGCCATAGACCATGCCGAGGCATCTTTGGCGCGGCGGGCTGCTTATTGGTCTGCGCATGTAGCGAAGATCAATGCGCATGTCCGGCTTGAACAATGGGAAGCGGCGCGAACCGGTTACGACGAATTGATGGAAGCGCAGCCTTTGTTCCGCCCGCACTTCATCGACTGGCTGCCCTATCGCGACGCGTCGACCAATGCAGCATTACGTGAGGGATTGAACCTTGCCCGCCCGCAAGACGACTAACCCATACGAGATCTGCGCAAGGCGAGAATCCAAGTGACTAAGTACTTTCGAGATCAGGCAGAGAGCCCCGCGCCTCCTAAAGGTAAGCGGGAACGGTTTACGCTTGACCGGATCGATGAAAAGGGCCGGTTTGCGCGTTGGAAGCAGAGTGTCCTTCGCAACAGTATCGGCAAGGTTTATTCGCTTGCACGCCGGTTCAAGCCGGTCTTCAGCCTGGCGGGATTGGTCCACATCACGCGCGAGGATGACGTGCGCGCTATCCTCAACAACCCGGCAGAATTCCCGGTGCCGTTCACCGATGAAATGCGAGAGCTTGGCCACGGAGCGACGTTTCTTCTGGGCCTGGATGGCGAAGCGCATGCCCGCCAGCGCAAAGCACTGGCGCGCGTCATCTTACCCTCCGACAGCGACACCATGGCGCGGCTATCGGCTGAATTTACCGCCGCGCTGCTCGACAATCATCGCGGCGAAATCGATGCAGTTGACGATCTGATCAAGCGCGTGCCTGCGGAGATTTGTATCCGCTATTTCGGGCTGGATTGCGATGATGCGGACGCATTGGCCGACTGGACTCTGGCCATTTCGACATTGTTGTTTGCCGACCCGTTTGGCGAACCGGAGGTGCGCGATCTCGCATTTCAGGGGCGCGACAAACTGGCCGCGCACGTCGATGGCGCGGTTAAACGTATCCGCCGACACCGGCTCAATCCGAGCGATACAATCGAGACGGCGGAAACGCTGATCCACCGGTTGTTGATCGCACAGCGCGATGATCCCTCGATCACTGACGCTGATATCGGAGCGATTGCGATGGGCATGGCCTCCGGTTTCGTGCCGACCAATACAGTGGCGGCGAGCAATATGCTGGTCGAACTGCTCGACCGGTCCGAGGCGTTCAAAGCCGCGACCAAGGCGGCGCGAGAGCACGACGATGCGCTGATGCGCAAAGTGGTTTTGGAGGCCGGGCGGCTCAATCCGACGCTGGCTCCGGGACAATTTCGGCTGTGCCCCGATGGCGCTGTGCTGCGGCGCGGCGCGGGCGAGACCCGAATTGCACCACGCTCGACACTGCTAGTCTCGACCGTCTCGGCGATGCGTGACGGCGATGTGTGGGAGGATGCCTCGCGCTTTCGCCTCGACCGTCAAAACGCAGACGGAAGCTGGCAGGAACCTGACCTTCAGTTTGGATACGGCCCGCATGTTTGCATTGGCAAGGAGCTGGCCATTGCGCAGATCAGCGCTCTGTTCGGAGAACTGTTCCGCCGGGAAAACCTGCGCCGCGCGCGCGGCAGTGCCGGAAGGCTAACCTTCCTCAAACATCTCCCGCGTCATCTTTCACTGACATATGACGACACTGGCGCGGTTCAGACGATGTATCTGATGATCGCGCCGGTTACCGATGGTTCGACCCGCGAAGAGCTGGAAGCCGAACTGCGCGATTGGGGACACCCCGCAAAGCCCGAACTGCGCGCTGCGCTTGATCAGTGCAACATCATGCACTTCACTTCGCTCGCGCCAATCGAGACCGAGAACGGCCTAAACCTGATTTTCGAGCTCAATTGCGATGGCCCGATCGACAGCTCGCTGGCCGCTTTTGTCGAGGCCCTTCACGATCCGCTCCACACCATCCTGCGCCACACCGACTATGCGGGGCGCGACGATGTCTATGCCTATATGCGCGAGCATGTGGTGGAGCTGCATGGAAAGCCATGGGGCGCGACCGGGCTTGCCTATAATGGCCTTGGCGAATTCCCCGTCAGCAAGGTCGAGCGCGATGCGCGTTTCGCCGATTTCGCCGCGCGGGTGGTGCGCGATTTTGTGGCGACCGAGAGCGATAGGGGCAATCATGCGATCCTGCCGCTGCGCCATATGCGCCGGATTTTGCGTAGTGATCCCGCGCTCAAGGGCATGGCAACGCGTGCGCAGATCGCCCTGATGGAAGAAGCGCAGCGCGAGGGTTTCGATGCCTACAGCCTCAGCACCGGCGCAACCCGGCTTGCGCTTTCTACCTTCGATGATCCGGGCAGTGTCACCAAAGCCGCGTTGAATTTCTTCGGCGCGCGCGATGGTCTGGTGATGACCGTACCTGCCGGGGCGATCTTCCTGTTTTCGACCATCGCGGTCTGGTTCGGCCTGTCGGGTCCGGTGCTGCAAAAGGTGTTTCTGGCGCCCTTGCTCGGCCTGCTATTGACGGTCGTCTGCCTGGGTGTGCTGTTCGGGCTGGCGATGGTCTGGGTGCGGACGATCGAGAAGCGCGACAAGCCGTTTGAAAAGCGCGCCTCGCTCGATGCCATGCGCGAAATCCTGCAATCGGAAGACCTGCCGGGCTATGCTCAAAATCAGGTTTTCGCCACCGCAAATCTCAAGCCGGGCCTGTCGCGGCGGCTGTTCCACACCTTCGGGCTGTGGGGCAACAAGATGTCGATCAAATATCGCTTTCGCCCCGGCCTTATCAACGGGATGGGCTCGATCCATTACGCGCGCTGGTACAAGATACCCGGCTCGCGCCGCGCGGTGTTCTACTCCAATTTCGATGGCAGTTGGGAAAGCTATCTGGAGGATTTCATCACCCGCGTTTCATGGGGGCAATCGTCCACATGGAGCAATTGGGAGGGCTTTCCGGAGACTCGCTTCCTGTTCTTTAAGGGCGCGCAGGATTCCGATCAGTTCAAGAATTATGCCCGCTCCGTCATGCGGGTGTCGCCGTTCTGGTATTCGCGCTTTCCCGAGCTGACCTCGGAACAAATCCGCCGCAACGGACAGATCCATTCGGGCGCGGGCCTCGCCAAAACCTCGACCGAAGCCGATGAGTGGCTGCGCCTGTTCGCCTCTCGCCCGAGGCACGACAATCTGGTCGAAATGAACGAGGTTCAGGGCCTTGTTTTTCGCGGGATGAAGCGCTTGCCCTACTCGGCGTGTTTTGCGCTGAAACTGCCGCGGGATGGCCGGGCGCTGGGCGAATGGCTCAATTGGGTGCGCGGCCGTCCGATGATGATCAGCGGACTGCTCGGCAATGTCGATAGCGGCTCGGCGCAGGGGCAGATCGATGCGCTGATCAAGGAAAAGGTGCTCACCCGCGTGCCGCGCCCTGATGGACAGCCGGACGAATTCGCTCTGTCCCACGCCATGGCAATTGCCTTTGGCGACCGGCCATTGCTGGGCAAGGACAACGTCAATCAGGAAGAGGCGCGCGAGGCGATGGCCCACGCAGCCTTTATCGGCTTTTCCGCCGCCGGCCTGGCGAAGTTTACGCACGACAAGGCAAGCGCTGATTCCATTGATGAAGGTCTCTCTTACGCTTTCCGCATGGGCATGGGGGGCAGGGGGCGCATCCTCGGCGATCCGGTCGGCGAGGATCGCCAATGGAATTGGGACGACGATGTGCGCTCGCCCGATGCCACCGAAGCCACGTTGATGCTCTACGCCGCCAGCCCCGCCGACCTGGAGCGGATGGTGACCATCCACGAGGCTCTGATCGCCAATCATGGCGGCGCGATCCAGACCCGGATCGACTGCGCACCCGCCTGGCCGGACAAGGAGCGGATCGACTTTGAACATTTCGGTTTTCGCGATGGTATCTCGCAACCCGCGATGCGCGGCGTGGGACGCTCGACCCGCGGATTGCCCGAGCGCGATATCGTCGAACCGGGCGAATTCATCATCGGGTATAAGAACAATTCGGGCTATTACCCTATGTCCCCCAAGGTCAGCGCCGAGGAGGATGTCGCGGGGGCTTTACCGGTCAGGATCGACGGGAATCTCTCCGACTTTCCCGATTTCGGCGATGAGAGCCTTGTCGAAGCCGAGCGAGACCTGGGGCGCAACGGGACCTACCTCGTGCTGCGCGAGCTTAAGCAGGACGTTGAGGGCTTCGACGCCTTCGCAAGAAAGGCCGCCGAAGACCTGAATACCGGCGCGCATTCGGACCTTTACAAGGTGGTGGGGCAGAGGCCCGATGCCGACTGGATCAAGGCCAAATTGATGGGGCGCTGGGCCGATGGCAGGCCCCTTATCGGCAATCCGGTCAACAATGATCCGCGCGCCTCGGTTGACCCGATGGAGCGCGAAAACGACTTCTCGTTCGGCGATGATGACCCGCAGGGGCTGGCCTGTCCCTTCGCCTCGCATATCCGCCGCACCAATCCGCGCGAGAGCAAGCGGCCTGGCGATCCCAACGAACAGCGCGTCTCCAACCGTCACCGCCTGCTGCGCCGGGGGCGGCCTTATGTTCGCAAGGAGACCGGCGAGAAGGGCCTGCTGTTCGCCTGTGTCGGCACCGATCTGGAGCGCCAGTTTGAATTCGTGCAGCAATTCTGGTGCAACGACCCGGCTTTCCACGGGCTGGACGACGAACCCGATCCCATCGTCGGCGCGACCGGCACCGACAGCCGCACCAATGGCCTGCGTGCGCGCTATTTCTCGATCCCGACCAATGCCGGGCCGGTGCGGATCGAGGCTTTGCAAAACTATGTGGAGACCAAAGGCGGTGGCTATTTCTTCATGCCAAGCCGCTCCGCGCTCGCATGGCTGACCGAAGCGGCGCTTTACGGCTCGGTCGATGAGGCGGATGGCAATTTACAACAAGGACAAAGCACATGAGCGACAAAATCGACATTGAGGCGCTCAAGGCATATCTACCATTCTATGTGAACGGTTCGATAGAAGCCGCTGATAAGGCTGCTATTGATGAAGCGCTGGCCGGTTCGCAAGAGCTGCGATCCGCGCTTGAAGCGGAGCGTAAACTGCAAGGGCAATTCAACGAGCTGATGGAGGCGGAGCTGGGTGCCGATGCTCGCGAAGGAGATGCACAGAGCGCGCAGCGACCACACGCTGCATTGAACGCGCCAGACCCGGCTGAAGGCCAATCCTCGCTTGGTCAGGCGCTTTCGTTCCTCAATCCGCGAAACTGGTCTCCTGCGGTCACCTTTGCGCTTGCCGCCGCCGCTGTCGGACAAACCGCTGCAATTGCTGCACAGTATGGCACAATCGGCGATCAGCGCGAACAGATTGCTAGCCTTGAGGCGGAGAACTTTGAGCTGGCCTCGGGACAAAAGGAGTGTGATGAAGAGGCGAGCATCATCCTCGAACTGCGCGCTGATGCGCCTTGGGCAGAGGCCGCTGCGCTCATTGATGGAGAGAACCTCTCGATCGTCAGCGGCACGGGGCAGGGCGTTTTGATGCTGGGATTTGAGGGCGATGAGGCAGACCTCAATGGTGTCATAGAGCGGCTCAAAGCGTCGCAACTGGTGCTCAATGCGTCCAAAGCGGCCTGAATGATGCGCAAAACGGCTCTCGTTTTGGCGGCGCTGGGTGTCGGCTCTGTAGGAATGCTCGGCAGCCACGTAATCACCGGCGCGGACCCTGCCACAGCTCAGGATCGAGCGGGCACGCTGAAGCGACCTGCCGCCACTCCGACTGCGAGGGCGACAAGAGCGAACCCGCGCGACCTTCCTGATGCGGACAAGGTGGATGACCCAAGCGGGCCTTCCCAATCAGACATTGATGAAGCGATAGAAGCGGCGACTGGCGAGCCGCCAAAAGAAGAGCCTGTAACCGAAATCAAAACCGAGGGAGGGCAGGAGGCCCAAGAGGAGCCCGAATCGGCGCCCGACACCCGCCCGATCATCATGCGCAACGCCGACCTGCCGCTCTATCGCGCCGATGAGCTCTTGCTGTTTCTCGAAGGCGATAGAGACGCCGCCAGCATCAGCGGGATCACTGTGCTGTCGCGCGAGGCCGTGCCCGCCGTGCAGGTAACCATGGTTCACGCACGGATCACCAGCGGCGAAAGCGTCGAGGATGCGCTCGCCCGTCTCAAGGGGAAGTCCGGCATCGCATGGGCACAGCCGAATTATATCTATCAACTGCTCGGCAATTCGCGCAATCAAGGGCTGGCCATGCACGGCCTCGACGAAGCGGCCACGCTTCTGCCTCAGGGGCTTCCGGCGGTGCCATCGGGCGCGACAATAGCCATGATCGACAGCCCGGTCGATCTCGCCCATCCAAGCCTTGCCGATGCTCGCATTTCCCAAAAGGGTCGCTTCGCCTCCGCACCCCCTTCGCCGCACGGCACCGCGATCAGCGAAATTCTCGTCGGGACGGGCGATTTTCCAGGCATCATTGCGGGCGCGCAATTGCTCAGCATTCCGGCGTTCACGCCTGTCGACACCGACGATTGGCACAAGCCCTCGATCTCGACCAGCAAACTGCTCGTCGAAGCGTTCGAAGTCGCGCACCAAGCCGATCCCGATGTGCTCAACCTCTCGTTTGGCTCCCCCACCAGCAATGATCCCGCGATCGGGCGGATGGTCGAGCTGTTGTTCGATTCCGGAGTGTGTCTCGCCGCCGCCGCTGGAAATTCCGCCGATGATCCGGTGATGTTTCCCGCTACCCTGTCCTCGACCATAGCGGTCGCGGCGGTGGATGCGAGCGAGCGGATTTACCGGCATGGTTCACGCGGTGCGGCCATCGACATCGCTTCGTGGGGTGTTGCGATCAACGCGGCTGTGCCCGGCGGGCGGCGCTCTGTTACCGGCACGTCTTTTGCGGCCCCGGTGGTCGCCGGCGCGATGCTGCGGATGCCGATGTGCTCGCAATATGGTCGGCCACAGTCCTTGCGCGATGCCTTGTCACAGGATGCCAAGGATCTGGGCGATCCGGGCAAGGACGAGGTGTTTGGCATGGGCCTGCTGCGATTTGGCGATGCTCTGGCGACGCAGAAGGGCGATCCCGGGCCGGAATCTGGCAGCATTTGGCCGTGGATTGCTGGCGGGATTGGCGCGTTGCTCGTGATCCTGCTGCTCGCCTTCCGCCGCCGTAAGCCAGCCGAACAGGCGTAATTCCAAACCAATTCAAGCCGCTAAAGCGCGCACAAAAATAGCCCCGCAATCGCTGCGGGGCTATTGATGAGACGGACCAATCGCGCGGGGTTAGCGCGGCTCCAGCTGCGCTGGCGCTGCCCGTTGTCTGATGGGGGTTCTCAGCCGATCTCTGGAAATCGGACAATTGCGCACGCGGAATTGCCCGAGCGCGGCATAGGTCGCGCCCAAGTCGATGCGCGGGAAGGTTCCGGTCGATCCGGGACCGGTGATCGGCACCCCGTTGTCTCGCAGAGCATTCTCGAGCGTCTCGGACGAGTAGCACGAATAGATCTGACGCAGCAGCGCGAAGCTGCCCGCGACATGCGGCGCGGCCATCGAGGTTCCGCTGGCTGTCGCGTAACTGGTCGTGCCGCTGGAAGTGGCCGAGACGATATCGCTGCCCGGCGCGACCACATCGACCAAGGGCGATAGGTTCGAGAAGGGCGACATCGTGTCTTGCTTTGTGGACGACCCGACAACGAACGCGCTGGGAGCGCAGGCTGGCCAGCCCACTTGCCCCTGATAGCTGTCATTGCCCGACGACACGACCGGAGCGGTGTTGATCGCGCGCAATTGCTGGAACACGGTCTCGATAGAGCCGCCGCAAGAGGAGGCATGCTGCCCCCCGCCGAGGCTCATATTAACCGATACAATGCGCACGCCCGACAGCCGCAGATCGCGGATGCGATAAAGCGCGGCGAGCAGGTCTGAAGACAGACTGACCGGTTGGCCCTGCAATTCGCTGAACGCCTGAACCGAGATATATTTCGCATCGGGCGCCACGCCGTTCATCATCGTTGTTCCACCCGCACGGCCTACCGCGATGGCCGCGACATGGGTCCCGTGCCAGCATTTCGCCAGCGAACACGGCTCGCCCGAGCCCGGAGCTGTGCTGCCATCAGTGCACAGAGCGGTGGTGCCCATAGCGTTGCTCGTCGTCGAAAAGCAGGCTTCGGATTCAAGCCGCCCGGCGAGCATTTCGTGATCCGACTTCACCCCAGTGTCGATGATCGCGACCACCTGTCCGTTTCCGCGGTTGAAGATATTCCAGATCGGCGGCGGATTGAGCAGCGGCACCGAATCCTCAAGAGTGGGCGTCGACAACCGGTCCGGCTCGACCGCTTGGATCAGCCCTTGCTTGCGCAACATGGCGATCTGCCTGCCGGTGGCCGCTGCGGCGATAAAGCGCGATCCCTTGATCGGCTTGATCTCGTTCAGGCCCGCTTGGCGAAATAGCGCGATGGCTCTTTCCTGCGCCGCTGCGTTGCGTTTGCGCGCCTCGCGAACCGCATCGAGATCGGCAGTGACAACGGTCTTCCCGCCGACAAGCCGGTCGTTCAAAGTGAAGATATAGCGTTTTCGGGGGGCATCCAGTTTCGTAACCGGCCTCGTTTGGACGGCGCGCCTCTCGATTGGCTGCACAACTGGTTTGGACACGACTTGACGTGGATTGGCTTGGTTGGGGCTGAACTGCCGAAACTGGCTGTCACCGGTCTCTGCCATAGCTGGCGATGTGGCTGCGATTGCTGATGTAACCGCCGCTAGGCACACCCCGGCAAAAGCACTCTTGGCAATGGACATGGTTTGATCCTTTCTTGTGGCAATGATCACCACAAGACAGTCGGAGCAGGCCCTAAGCAGGTTCGATTTCCCGGCATGGACACGGCATTTCCTGCATTTCCAAAAGGCAATTGTTCGTCGCTTACCAGCCGAATTGCTCACCGCGCAGCCGTTCACCGGGACATTCTTTTCAGGCCATTAAATTGCCGACTGACATTCCGCCAAACTTCGCATAGCCTGCATCCCATAAGGGGAGAGAGATATGGCTGAGTTCGATTTTGTCGTCGTCGGAGGCGGCTCGGCTGGAGCTGTTATTGCAGCAAGGCTGAGCGAGAATGCGGACATATCGGTGGCGTTGGTCGAGGCCGGTGGCCATCCGCCCGACCACGAGCAAATCCCCATGGCGGTCGCCGGCCTGCAACTCGATCCCGAAACCGACTGGATGTACAAAGGCGACCCGGGCGCAGGTGGGCGCGGTATGAAGGACCGGGTGATCAACGTGCCGCGTGGCAAGATGCTCGGCGGCTCTTCCGGCATCAATTACATGGCCTATGTGCGCGGGCATCCGGGCGATTTCGACAAGTGGGAAGAGCTTGGCGCGCAGGGCTGGTCCTATGATGATGTGCTCCCTTACTTCGTCAAAAGCGAGCGGCTGAACCCCAGCAACGCAATCAGTGTCGATCCCGGATCACACGGCGAGGACGGTCCGCTCGGCGTCTCGGTGCGATCACCCGTTCTGCCCGCCAGCCGCGAATTTATCAGCGCGGCCGAAGCCATCGGCGTTCCGGAGGGTGACTATAACGGGAAAGACCGCCTGAACGAGAACGGCGTTGTGTCGCTGTTTCAGACGACGACTCAAAATGGTCGCCGGTCAAGCACTTATCACGCATTTCTCGAAGGAGAGGCAGAAGCGCGTCCGAACCTGACGATCATTACCAACGCGCATGTGACGCGCGTGCTGTTGTCCGAAGGCTCGGGGACGCCGCGTGCGACCGGCATTGAGTATGAAGACGCAAAGGGTGAGCGCCACACGGTTTCGGCTGCGCGTGAGGTGATCCTGAGTGCAGGGGCAATCGGCTCTCCGCACATTCTCATGCTGTCAGGGATTGGCCCGCGCCGCGATCTGGAAAATGCGGATATCGAATGCGTTGTCGACGTGCCGGATGTGGGTAAGCACCTCAAGGACCACTTGGCGTTCGGGTTGATTTTCGATTCTCCCGAAACTGGAACGCCGCTGGGCGAAGCCGCCTTGGGGCTTGGCGCGGATGCGTTGCGCGGTCCGGATGGCCCGCTGCCGGAAGACCCCGCCGACGATGCGCAGCTTCCGGCGGAACTGCTCGCGATCCGCGACGAGGCGGACCGGCAATTGTCCGAATATCTCGAGACCGGCGTCGGCTTTGCGTCTTCTTCGCTTTATGATGCGAGCCTGTGGTGCTCGTCCGGCCTTGGCGACGAGCACAGCCACGACTTGCAGATCAGCTTTGCGCCCGTTGCCTATGACGAGGATTTCTATGGCAAGCTGGTCAACGCCGATCTCGACATGATGGTGGGTGCGGGCAGCGATGCGCTCGATACCAGCAAGCCGCGCATTGCGATCGTGGCCAATCCGGTGCTCCAGCGCAGCGAGGGCGAGGTTGTTGTGAAGAGCGGCGACCCACATGAGCATCCGGAGATCAAGCTCAACTATTTCTCCGATCCGCACGACCTCAAAATGATGGTAACTGCGATGCGGATGTGCCTGAAACTCGCTGATAATTGGCCGGGAGGCAAGGCGGGCACATGGCTTGTGCCGCCCGAACTGGCACGCAAGCACGGCTACACTCCGGGCGACGAACCGAGCGACGCATTTCTGGAAAATGTCGCGCTGCATTTCTCAAACACGCTTTACCACCAATGCTGCACCTGCCGGATTGGCGATGTGGTCGATCCGCGGTTGAAACTGTTCGGCGTGGAAGGCCTGCGTGTGGCCGATGCCAGCGTGATGCCTGATATCATCAGCGCCAACACCAACGCCGCTTCGATCATGATCGGCGAGAAGGCGGCGGACATGATCGCGCAGGACCACGCGTGAAAATCCTTGCCATCGGGGCGTCTCTGTTTAACCGAACGCCTGCGTAGAGCGGGAGAGTTTGTTGAGACATTCCATTTTCGAGAGCGCTTCATGACCCTGCGCCTGCAAGGTGTGTCGAAACGCGTCGATGGCGAGACACACATCCATCCGGTCGATCTGGAGCTGCAAAAGGGGACGATGAACGTCCTGCTGGGGCCGACCTCGGCGGGCAAGACATCTCTCATGCGCCTCATGGCTGGGCTAGACCGGCCCGACACCGGGACGATCCATTGGGATGGCAAGGATGTGACCGGGCTGCGCGTGCAAAAACGCGACATCGCGATGGTGTATCAGCAGTTCGTCAATTACCCCTCGATGAGCGTTTACGACAACATCGCATCGCCGCTGAAACTGCAAAAGCGCCCGCGCGCGGAGATCGATGCGCGGGTGCGCGAAATGGCGGAATTGCTCCAGCTGACCCCACTGCTTGATCGCAAGCCGGATGCGCTTTCGGGCGGTCAGCAACAGCGCTGCGCCATCGCGCGCGCCCTTGCGAAGGATGTCGGGCTGGTGCTGATGGACGAGCCGCTCGCCAACCTCGATTACAAACTGCGTGAGGAGCTTCGCAGCGAAATCCCTCGCCTTTTTGCGGCATCGGGCAGCATCTTTGTCTATGCGACAACCGAGCCGGAAGAGGCGTTGCTGCTGGGCGGGAACACGGCGACTTTGTGGGAGGGGCGGGTGACGCAATTCGGCCCGTCGATGGAGGTCTATCGGCGGCCTTTCGACGAAATCACCGCGCGCGTTTATTCCGACCCACCGATGAACTTTGTGCCCGTGCGAAAGGAGGGCGCGTCTGTCCATTTTCCGGGCGGCCAGACCGCGCCGGCCAGCGACGATCTGACTGACCTGCCCGACGGCGAATACCGCGCCGGCTTTCGCGCGCACCATGTCGAAATCGGCGCGGGCCGCGCGGGCAATCTGACTTTTGAGAGCACCTTGATCGTTACCGAACTGACCGGATCGGAGACCTATGTCCATGTCGAAGCGGCAGGACAGCTCTGGATCGGATTGGTGCCGGGCGTTCATACGTTCGATGCCGGGCAAGCGCTGCAAATCAGCCTGAACCCGGCAAACCTCTTCTACTTTGATCAAAACGGCGCTCTGGCAGGACCCGACACCGTAAACTTGCTGGAGGCCATTTAGCGATGGCGTCCATCACGCTCGAAAATCTGGCGCACAGCTACCACCCCGATCCGCAAGGGGAGGGCGATTACGCGATCAAGCAGGTGAACCACGTCTGGGAGGACGGGCACGCTTATGCCCTGCTCGGCCCGAGCGGATGCGGCAAGACGACTTTGCTCAACATCATGTCCGGCCTGCTCCAGCCGACGTGCGGGCGGGTCCTGTTTGGCGACGAGGATGTGACCGCTGCATCGACGGCGCAGCGCAATATCGCGCAGGTGTTCCAGTTTCCGGTGGTCTACGACACGATGACAGTGGGACAGAACCTCGCCTTCCCGCTGCGCAATCGCGGCATGGAGCGCGGGCTTATCGCGCAGCGCGTCGAGCAGGTGGCGCAGATGATCGGGTTGGAAGCGCATCTGGGCAAGAAAGCGCGCGGGCTGACCGCTGACCTTAAACAGAAGATTTCGCTGGGGCGCGGGGTGGTGCGCGATGATGTGAACGCGATCCTGTTTGACGAGCCGCTGACCGTGATCGACCCGCATTTGAAGTGGGAGTTGCGCACCCAGTTAAAGTCGCTCCACCGCGAGTTTGGTCATACGATGATCTATGTCACCCATGACCAGACCGAGGCGCTGACCTTCGCGGAAAAGGTGGTGGTGATGCACGATGGCATGGTGGTGCAGATCGGGACCCCGCAGGAGCTGTTTGATAGCCCCGCGCATGTGTTTGTCGGCTATTTTATCGGCTCGCCGGGGATGAATTTTATCCAGGTTTCGGTGGATGGCAGGACAGCCTCGGCGCAGGGCGAAACCATCGAACTCGCGCATGATTATGGCACTCCCGAGGGAGAAGTAGTGCTGGGTATCCGGCCAGAATTCACGCGGCTGACCAAAGGCAAGGGCTTGCCGGTGACCATCACCCAAGTGCGCGATGCGGGTCGACATAAGTTCGTGCAGGCCACGTTGTTCGACAAAGAGATCAATCTGGTGCTCGACGGGGGAACCGAGATCGAAGCGGATATGACCAATCTTGCGATAGACCCGACCAAGGCGAGCATTTTCTCCGATGATTGGCGGATCAATCCCACGACTAAAGGGGAGGCCGCCTGATGGAAAAGACAGTCAACCAACGCGCGTGGTTTCTGGTCCTGCCAGTGCTCATCCTCGTCGCCTTTTCATCGGTGATCCCGATGATGACGGTGGTGAACTACTCGTTTCAGGACAGCTTTGGCGGCAATGACTTCTTCTGGGTTGGCCTCGAATGGTATCGCGAATTGCTTGCGTCAGAACGGCTTTGGGACGCGCTGGGGCGGCAATTGCTGTTTTCAGGGATCATCCTGCTGATCGAGATACCGCTCGGGATATTGGTCGCGCTAAGCATGCCCAAAAAAGGCTGGCTCGCTTCGCTGTGCCTCGTGCTGATCGCTCTGCCGCTGCTTATTCCCTACAATGTCGTGGGGACGATTTGGCAGGTGTTCGGGCGCGAGGATATTGGCCTGTTGGGGCGCGCGCTGTCCGATCTCGGTTTCTCTTACAACTACGCGCAGAACGCCTTTGATGCGTGGATGACCGTGATCGCGATGGATGTCTGGCATTGGACCTCGCTTGTCGCGCTGCTCGCCTATGCGGGGCTGCGCTCCATCCCGAACGCCTATTACCAAGCCGCCGAGATTGATCAGGCGAGCCGTTGGAGCACCTTTCGCTACATCGAATTGCCCAAGATGCGCGGCGTGCTGATCATCGCCGTGCTGCTGCGGTTTATGGACAGCTTTATGATCTACACCGAGCCGTTTGTGCTCACCGGAGGCGGGCCGGGCAATGCGACCACGTTCCTCTCGATTGATCTGGTGAAGATGGCGTTGGGCCAGTTTGATCTGGGACCGGCAGCGGCGTTCTCGCTGATGTATTTCCTTGTCATCTTGCTGATTTCCTATGTGTTCTACACGATCATGGTCACAGTGGACAAAGCGGAGGCGAAGCAATGAGCGCAGTCTCTCCCAAGCCGAAACATATGCCCAAAATCCGGCTCTCGGCCATCGTGATGACGGTCTATCTGCTGTTCCTGATGGTGCCGATTTACTGGCTCGTGATTATGAGCTTCAAATCGAATTCGGAGATCGTCAATTCCTTCACGCTGTTCCCTGCCGATTTCACATTCGCCAATTACGAGACGATCCTGACCGACCCTTCGTGGTATATGGGATACGTGAACAGCTTCATCTACGTGACGCTCAACACGGTGATCTCGCTGATGGTCGCCTTGCCCGCCGCCTATGCGTTCAGCCGCTATCGGTTTTACGGCGACAACCATCTGTTCTTCTGGTTGCTGACCAACCGCATGGCCCCGCCCGCCGTGTTCGCGCTCCCGTTTTTTCAGCTCTATTCCAGCGTCGGATTGTTCGACACGCATATCGCCGTCGCGCTGGCGCATTGCCTGTTCAATGTGCCGCTGGCGGTGTGGATTTTGGAAGGCTTTATGCGCGGCATCCCGCGCGAGATTGACGAGACCGCCTTTATCGACGGCTATGGTTTCACGCATTTCTTCACCCGCATTTTCGTGCCTCTGATCGCGCCGGGTATCGGGGTGACGGCGTTCTTCTGCTTTATGTTCAGCTGGGTCGAATTGCTGCTCAGCCGCACGCTGACCAGTGTCGAGGCGAAGCCGATCACCGCGATTATGACCCGCACGGTTTCCGCCTCGGGAATGGACTGGGGCGTGCTGGCCGCTGCGGGCGCGCTGACCATCATTCCGGGGGCGATTGTGATCTATTTTGTGCGCGGATACATCGCCAAGGGCTTTGCCCTCGGGCGGGTGTAAGCGGGGAAGGCGGCATTAATGGACTGGATGGCATGGACATGGCCCACGGCGGCGTTCTTTGCAGCGATTGCCGCCGGGCTGCTCGTCATGGGTTTGCTGCAAATAAGATATCCGACTGTGCCGCGTACGGGCGTGTTGGGGATTGAGACAACGCGCGGAGACCGGTTCTTTATTACCCTGCTCGGCTCGGCCTTTATCAACTTGGCATGGATCGGCTTGCTCGACGCGCCGCAATATTTTTCGCTGATCGTGTGCGGGCTATTTGCTTTGTGCGTTTTTCGCTGGGTATGAGGGGCAAAACAATTGGGATGGGCGAAATGAAAGTGATGAGATCGGCATTGGTATTGAGCGCGAGCCTTGCGCTCTTTGCGTGCTCGGAAAGCGGCGATGCGGAGTTTGTCGTCCCCAGCGAAGAGGAAATGGCGGCGGCGGCGACCACATTTCTCGACGAGGAAATTGGCGACCAGTCCTCGCTCACCCGCGAGGAGCAGGAAGCCGAAATCCAGTGGTTCAGAGACGCCGCAAAGCCGTTTCAGGGGATGCAAATCTCGGTCGTGTCCGAGACCATCGCCACACACGAATACGAATCCAAAGTCCTCGCCCCGGCCTTCACGGCGATCACCGGTATCAAGGTCACGCATGACCTAATCGGGGAAGGCGATGTCGTCGAGAAGCTGCAAACCCAGATGCAGTCCGACGAAAACATCTACGACGCCTATGTCAACGATTCCGACCTGATCGGGACGCACTGGCGATACCAGCAAGTGCGCAACCTGACCGACTGGATGGCGGGCGAGGGCAAGGACGTGACCAGCCCGACGCTCGACCTGGATGACTTTATCGGGATCGACTTCACCACCGGCCCGGACAAAAAGCTCTACCAACTGCCCGATCAGCAATTCGCCAACCTCTACTGGTTCCGCCACGATTGGTTCACCGACCCAGCGATCAAAGCCGATTTCAAAGCTGAATATGGCTACGAGCTCGGCGTGCCGGTCAACTGGTCCGCCTATGAGGACATCGCGGCGTTTTTCACCGGTCGCGAGATCGATGGCACCAAAGTCTATGGCAGCATGGATTACGGTAAGAAGGACCCCTCGCTAGGCTGGCGCTTCACCGATGCGTGGATGTCGATGGCGGGCATGGGGTCGATTGGCGAGCCGAACGGCCTGCCGGTCGATGAATGGGGCATCCGCGTCAACGACAAGTCGCAGCCGGTCGGCTCTTGCGTGGCGCGCGGGGGAGCGACCAATTCACCCGCAGCGGTCTATGCGCTGTCCAAATATTCCAAATGGCTCAGCGACTATTCCCCGCCCTCAGCGGCTGGCATGACCTTCTCCGAAGCAGGGCCGGTGCCCGCCCAAGGGGCCATTGCGCAGCAGATATTCTGGTACACGACCTTCACTGCAAACATGGTCGGCGAAGAAGCCTCGGCAGTGCTGTATGACGATGGAAGCCCACGCTGGCGCATGGCGCCCAGCCCGCATGGTGCCTATTGGGAAGAGGGCATGAAGGTCGGCTATCAGGATGCAGGGTCATGGACGCTGATGAAGTCCACACCCGAGGATCGCGCCAAGGCAGCTTGGCTCTATGCGCAGTTCGTGACCTCGAAAACGGTGGACGTGAAGAAGTCGCATGTCGGCCTCACTTTCATCCGTGAATCGAGCATCGACCACGCGTCGTTTACCGAACGCGCTCCGAAGCTCGGCGGGTTGGTCGAATTTTATCGCTCGCCCGCGCGCACACAGTGGTCTCCCACAGGCACCAACGTGCCCGACTATCCGCGTCTGGCGCAGCTTTGGTGGCAGAATATCGGCGATGCGTCCTCGGGGACCAAAACCCCGCAGGCGGCGCTCGATGCGCTGTGCGAGCAGCAGGAGCGCGTGTTGCAGCGGCTGGAGCGGTCCGAATTGCAGGGTGACCTCGGGCCGAAGCTGAACGAGGAACGCGGCGCGGATTACTGGCTGAAACAGTCTGGATCGCCCAAGGCGAAACTGGCCAACGAGAAGCCTGACCCCGTCACGGTTGACTACGATCAACTGCTGGAATCGTGGAAATAGCGCACGCCACCGCGTGCTCAGATGAGAAATCTGCAACGGGAGCTTTCTGCTCTTGATGTTTGCGTCTCTCTGGGCGAACCAGACGTAGATAAAAGAGCAAAACACTCACACCGGAGCGATGAACGATGAACCTTGATTTCACCCCCGAAGAGCAGGCCTTTCGCGATGAAGTGCGCGCCTTCATTGCCGAGAAATATCCCAAGCATCTGGGCGATACGGGCCTGCGCGAAGACCTGCCGCGCGAGGACTTTCTCGCATGGCACAAGGTTCTGGGTGAAAAGGGCTGGTCCGTTCCCGCTTGGCCGACCGAATATGGCGGCACCGGCTGGACCCCGACGCAGCGCTATATCTGGTCCGAAGAAAACGCGCGGGTCAATGCGCTGATGCCGCTGCCGTTCGGCGTTTCGATGGTTGGTCCGGTGATCTACACCTTTGGCAATGAAGAGCAAAAGGCACAGCATCTTCCGGGCATCCGCGACGGCAGTGTCTGGTGGTGTCAGGGCTATTCGGAGCCGGGCGCGGGGTCCGACCTTGCCTCGCTCAAGACTACCGCTGTGCGCGATGGCGATCATTATGTGATCAATGGCCAGAAGACCTGGACCACGCTGGCGCAATATGCCGATTGGGGCTTCTTCCTGTGCCGCACCGATCCCGATGCAGCCAAACCGCAGCAGGGCATCAGCTTTATCCTCGTCGACATGAAAACGCCGGGCGTCGAAGTGAAGCCGATCAAGCTGCTCGACGGCGGATATGAGGTCAACGAAACGTGGCTGACCGATGTTCGCGTTCCGGTCGAAAACCTCGTCGGGGTGGAGAACCAGGGCTGGACCTATGCCAAGTTCCTGCTTGCCCACGAGCGTAGCGGGATTGCTGGCGTTGCGCGCTCCAAGCGCGGTGTCGAAAAGCTGCGCGAGATTGCCGACCACGAAACGCTCGACGGCGCTCCGCTGATGAGCGACTTCGATTTCGCCCGCAAAGTCAGCCAGCTGGAGATTGATCTCGCCGCGCTTGAGATCACCGAACTGCGCACGCTGGCTGGCGAGCAGGCGGGCAAGGGTCCGGGTCCCGAAAGCTCGATCCTCAAGATCAAGGGCACCGAGATCCAGCAGCGCCTGACTGAGCTGACGCTGGAAGCGGTGGGCAGCTATGGCACGCCCTATTATGGCAACATCGCCAACATTTCCGGCGACGCAGGCTCGAACGAATATCCGATTGGCCCGGACTATGCGGCCCATTCGGCATCGACCTATTTCAACATGCGCAAGACCTCGATCTACGGCGGATCGAACGAAATTCAGCGCAACATCATCACGAAAATGATCCTCGGGCTGTAAAGCGCCCGAGCGACACCTTAACGATACCACACAGGGGCCTAATAAGGCTGGGAGAGACAGTAAGTGGACTTCAATTTCACCGAAGAGCAGGACATGGTCCGCGACGGCCTGTCGCGCATGGTGCGCGAACAATATGGCTGGGAAACCCGTCAGGCTGCGATTGCGAGCGAGGCCGGTTGGCGTCCTGAGGTCTGGGCGCAACTCGCCGAGTTGGGCATTCTCGGAATGCCTTTTGGCGAGGATGTCGGCGGCTTTGGCGGCGGCGCAGTTGATGCGATGGTCGTGATGGAAGAATTCGGCAAAGGCCTTGTGGTGGAGCCGTTTGTCCCCACCGTTGTCTGCGCAGGCGGCTTCCTGAAGCACGCAGGCACAGCAGCGCAGCAAGAAGAGCACATCGGCTCGATCATCGACGGCAGCCGCGTCTTCGCCTTCGCCTATGCCGAGCCGCGCGGTCGCTACAATCTCGCTGACCTCGAAACCACCGCCAAGAAGGACGGCGACGCCTATGTCCTCAATGGTCACAAGGCGGTTGTCATCGGTGCGCCTTGGGCGAGCCATTTGGTTGTCACCGCGCGCACCGGCGGTGATCGCCGCGATGCAGAGGGCGTGAGCGTCTTTATCGTCGACAAGTCAGCAGGCGGCGTGGTCACGCGCGATTATGAGACCGTCGATGGCCGCCGCGCATCAGAGGTCTATTTCGAAAATGTCTCGGTCCCTGCCGATGCGATGATCGGGGATGAGGGCGCGGCGCTCCCGCTGATCGAACAGGTCACCGATGAAGCCATCGCCGCGCTTTGCGCCGAAGCCTGCGGAGCGATGAAGGTCGCGCACCAGATGACTGTCGAATATTCGCGCCAGCGCAAACAGTTCGGCGTGCCAATCGGCTCGTTTCAGGTGCTGCAGCACCGCATGGTTGATATGTACACCGCCTATGAAACTGCGGTTTCGCTGACTTATCTTGCGACGCTGAAACTGGGCGAGCCTGCCGATGCACGCAAACGCCATGTTTCTGCGGCCAAGGTCGGAGTAGGGCAATCAGCCCGACTTATCGGACAGGAAGCCGTGCAAATCCACGGCGGTAATGGTGTGACCGATGAATATGCGATCGGCCACTATTTCAAGCGGCTGAGCATCTTCGAAAACGAATTTGGCAATGTCGATCACCATATGAAGCGTCACGTCGCCTTGGGGTGACTTAGCCGCCGGTTCTTGCGGCATTGATGGCTGTTTTTTCTCGCGCGAAGATCTTCTGCGCGCTTGAAAACCCGCACGCGCTGCTCATCTTCTTCGACATGACAGAAGGCTCTTCCCCCAAAGTCAAAGTCTGGTTCGATGGCGCGTGTCCGCTGTGCCTGCGCGAGATCAATCTGATGCGTCGGCTCGACCGCGAGCGTGCGGTGGAATTCATCGACGTGTCTGAGGATGGGGTCGGCACGTGCCCGATTGACCGCAGCGAATTGCTCGCGCGGTTTCATGCCGAGGAAGATGGTCAAATGCTCAGCGGCGCGGCTGCCTTCGCGGCGATGTGGCGTGCCATACCGAGCATGCGCTGGCTGGGCCGGATTGCGCGAAACCAAACCGTGCTGCGGGTTCTCGAGTGGCTGTATCTACGCTTCCTCGTCGTGCGCCCGGCTTTGCAAAAGCTTGCACGCTGACTCGATAATTCGCTTGCCCGCAAGCGCTGCTTAGGCTCAATCTACACGCCGAGAAGTGGGCTTGTAGAGGACACAAGATGAGCAATTTCGGCGGCATGCAGAACGAGATCTACAATAAGGGGTTGAGCGGCGTCCTCCCCGAGTTCCCGGTCGATTTCGCCACCTTGGAAAAGCGCGCTCACGAAGCGCTCGGGCCGATGATGACCAACTATGTCGCGGGCGGTTGCGGCGACGAACACACGCAGGACACCAATGCGAGCGCGTTCCACCACTGGGGCATGATCCCGCGCATGATGGTCGATTGTGCGGAGCGCGATCTTTCTATCGAGGTGTTTGGCGAGAAGTATGAAACGCCTTTGTTCATGGCGCCGATTGGCCTCAACGGAGAGGCCTCGCTCGATCGGCATGGCGATATCGCGGCGGCGCAGGCTTCGGCTGCGTGCGGCGTGCCATTTTGCGCTTCCACCTTGTCCAACGATCCGATGGAGGATGTAATCACCCATTGCGGCGACACTGCTCCGTGGTTTCAGCTCTACACCTCGCGCAACAAGGATGTGGCCGAGAGCATGATCAAGCGCGCCGAAGCGGCGGGCTACAAAGCTCTGGTCGTCACTCTTGATACGTGGGTGACCGGATGGAGGCCGCGCGATCTCAATGCTTCAAATTTCCCGCAATTGCGCGGCAAGGTGCTGCAAAACTACATGACCGATCCTGAATTTCTCAAGCTGCTGCCCAAGCCGCCGGAGGAGGATATGCAGACCGCGATCCTGATCTGGGCGGCGACCTTTGGTCAGGTGCTGACGTGGAAGGATATCGAGTGGTTCAAATCGGTGACGGACCTGCCGATTGTCCTCAAAGGCATCTGCCATCCCGACGATGCGCGGCTTGCGGTCGATCACGGGGCGGACGCGATCTATTGCTCCAACCATGGTGGGCGTCAGGCCAATGGCGGCATCGCGACCATCGACCTGCTCGGCGATGTTGTGGCGGCTGCGGGTAATTTGCCTGTCTTGTTTGACAGCGGAATTCGTTCAGGGTCCGATGCGGTCAAGGCCCTGGCCCTTGGCGCGAAGGCGGTGGGTGTGGGTAGGCCCTATACTTACGGACTTGCATTGGGCGGAGCGCGCGGAGCGGAGTGGGTGCTGCGCTCAATCCTGGCCGAGGCCGATTTGCTGATGGCGGTCAACGGATATCCGACGCTGGAGGCGGTGCGGGAAGCGGGGGCGCAGCGCACCGACCGTTAGGATCCCGCTGCGCAACTGTGAAATTTTGCAACACCCATATATTTGGACTCAGTTTTCCACAGGACTCCTGTTAGTTTATGGCAATTATCAGTCGCGAATCGGGGACGCGAAGCATGGAAAGACCAACGATTGTCTCAAGTGGGCCGGATGCAATGGGCCGAACTGTTTGTTTCAATGACGAAATCTCGCGCCGCGCGCGCTATGGCCGGATCCGCCCGATGGGCCGCCGAAAAACCCTGCTCAACACGCTCTCGCGGTTTCTTTCAGGTCGGTAATTGCACGCGGTTAGCCGCCTCGGGCTAACCGGCGTCCAAGCATGCAGCACCCGATCTGTTTACGGGTTCGCCTTGGCGACCGTGACCAGCTTCGTCTCGGTATAGCCGAGATAGCCTTCCAGACCGCTTTCTGACCCGAAGCCGCTATCGCCGATACCGCCAAACGGGGTTTCGGGTGATCCGACCGCGAAGTGGTTGATCGCGACCATGCCAGCGCGCAGTGACTTGCCGAGATAGTGGCTCTCATCAAGGTCGGAGGTGAAGGCGTAGGCCGCCAAGCCATAGCGCAGCGAATTGGCGATCCCGACTGCATCCTCGATATCATCGTAGGGCACAATGCCGGCAATCGGGCCGAACGGCTCTTGGGTCATCAAACGGCTTGTGGGTGAGGGCGCCGCCACCACTGTTGGCTGGAAGAAGTGGCCTGCGCCCTCGATGGCCGAACCACCGCTGACAACCTCGCCGTTCTCTCCGCCCAATGCGCCGACCAATTCCTTCATGGCCGCGACGCGTCCAGCGTGAGCGAGCGGCCCCATGGCGACGCTCTCATCCGCGCCTGCATCGCCAACCTTGATCTGCTGCGAGCGGGCGGCGAATTCCTCGACAAAACGGTCATAGATGCCGCGCGCCACCAGAAAGCGCGTGGGCGAGACGCAGACCTGTCCGGCATTGCGGAACTTGGTCCCGACACAGGCGGCGACCGTCCGCTCGAAATCTGCGCTTTCGCCGATCACGACCGGCGCATGTCCGCCAAGCTCCGGCGTGAAGCGCTTCATGCCCTGCGCCGCCAATGCGCCCAGCATCTTGCCCACTGCAGTCGAGCCGGTGAAACTCACTTTGCGGGTGACGGGCGAGGCGATGAGGTGCTCGGAAATCATCGCCGGATCGCCATAGACGAGGTTGATCACGCCATCGGGAATGCCCGCATCGGTGAAGCACTCGATCAGCATTTGCGTGGTCGCAGGCGTCGTCTCGGCAGGCTTGAGGATAACCGAACAGCCCGCCGCGAGCGCTCCGCCCAGTTTCTTGGCAGGCAGATTGATCGGGAAGTTCCAAGGGGTGAGCAGGACCGCCGGGCCGACGGGCTCCTGCGTCACGCGCTGTTCGAGCAGGTTGTGGCTGCGCACAGGCACAAGCCGTCCGCCTTGACGCTTGGCTTCCTCGGCCAGAAAGTCGATCAGGTCCGCCGCACCAGCGGTTTCGCCGGTCGCTTGCGCTATAGGCTTGCCCATTTCGGCGGTGATGATTTTGGCAATAGCGGGCGCGCGTTCACGCAACAGATCGGCGGCGCGGCGAAGCGCGCGATACCGCTCGATCCCCGGCGTCTGGCTCCAGATCGCAAAGCCTGCATGCGCAGCGGAGAGCGCCGCATCGAGCTGCTCTTTCGAGGCCTTGGGGCATTGGCCCAGCAGCGCCTCGGTCGCCGGATTGGTAACCGGCATGTTGCCGTCCCCGCCATCCGCGACCCATTCGCCGCCGATCAGCATTTTAAGCTCTGGGTAATTGGTCATTCGGTGGCTCCCCGCCCTTTATCGCACTGACTTGGGATTACGGTAGTCGGAAAGCCACGCGCACCCAATGCGAAAATTGCCGCTGAGCTAACCTTACCCACGATTGTAACTTTGTTGCGCAGGCAGTATCATGGCGGCACCCCCAATCGCAGGAGCGAATCATGCTTGTCGGCGTCCCCAAGGAAATCAAGAACCACGAATATCGGGTCGGACTGACTCCGGAAGCTGCGCGCGAATATATCGCTGCCGGGCACGATGTGATTGTGGAGACCAATGCCGGAATGGGCATCAGCAAGACCGATCAGGACTATGCCCAGATCGGTGCGACGATCGTCGACAGCGCCGAGGAAGTGTTTGCCCGCGCCGACATGGTCGTGAAGGTCAAGGAGCCTCAACCGAACGAGTGGGTGCAACTGCGCGAGGGGCAGATCCTGTTCACCTATCTCCACCTCGCCCCCGACCCCGATCAGGCGCGCGGATTGATGGAATCGGGTGTCTCGGCGGTTGCTTATGAGACCGTGACCGGCCCCGACGGTTCGCTGCCATTGCTTGCTCCGATGAGCGAGGTTGCGGGTCGGCTCTCGATCGAAGCCAGCGCGCATTCGAGCCATGCCAACAATGGCGGACGCGGTATCCTGATGGGGGGTGTGCCCGGCGTGCTTCCTGCCAAGGTCGTGGTGATCGGCGGCGGCGTTGTCGGCACGCACGCGGCGCGCATGGCCGTGGGGCTGGGCGCGAATGTCGAAGTGATCGACCGGTCATTGCCACGCATCCGCGAGTTGGACGAGCTGTTCGAAGGGCGCGCGAAGACACGCTATTCAAACGCGGGCACGATCGAGGATGCGATCACCGATGCCGATGTCGTTATTGGCGCGGTTTTGGTTCCGGGAAAGAATGCGCCGCGTTTGGTGACCCGCGATATGCTCGGCCTCATGAAGCACCGCGCGGTGTTGGTCGATGTGGCGATTGACCAAGGCGGGTGTTTTGAAACCTCAAAGCCGACGACCCATGCGGACCCGACTTACATCGTCGATGACATCATCCATTACTGCGTCGCCAATATGCCGGGTGCGGTGCCGCACACCTCGAGTTACGCGCTCAACAACGCGACCCTGCCGTTCGGATTGGCATTGGCAAATAAAGGCTTGCAGGCGTGTGAGGATGATCCGCATCTGGCCTTGGGGCTGAATGTGCATGGCGGGAAGATTGTAAATTCTGCAGTCGAAGAGAGCCTTGGCTTTAGTTAGTTGCAAAAAAATGCACAGCTATGGTGGCGAAGTTAATGGTATATTCAAGCCGGATTTGCCATAGGGTTCGTGCCGATGGCGGCTTGTTCAGGGCGCTCGACATGGGGTCGAGTAGAAGGGGACAAGCCACTTGAGAGTGCCCCCATGCAACAATTTGATCCCCGCCCGCTTGTCCGGCAGGTCAACCCCGATATCGATCTGACAACGCATGTCGCGCCGGTCACCCTAAGCGACAAAATTGCTTTTCGCTTCGTGAAACTCCTGCGCTTTTTCGCCGATACCTTTTTCGCCAAGCGCTACGGCCACCGCGCTGTCGTGCTCGAAACCGTCGCCGCCGTGCCCGGCATGGTCGGCGGGCTATGGCAGCACCTGACCGCTTTGCGCAAAATGCGCGATGACGAAGGCTGGATTCGCACTCTGCTCGACGAAGCGGAGAATGAGCGGATGCATCTGATGACCTTTATCGAGATCGCTCAGCCCAATGCCTTCGAGCGGTTCCTGATCGCTGCGGTGCAGATGGTTTTCTACAACCTCTATTTTTTCCTCTATCTCTTCGCCCCGCGCACTGCACACCGTGTGGTCGGCTATTTCGAGGAAGAGGCCGTGATCAGCTACACCAGCTATCTGGCCGAGGTGGATGCCGGACGGCACGAGAATGTCCCCGCGCCGCAGCTCGCGATAGACTACTGGCAATTGCCGTCCAATGCGCGCCTGCGCGATGTGATCATCGCCGTGCGCGCCGATGAAGCCGAGCACCGCGATGTGAACCACGGCTTTGTCGATGTGCTGGATGCGCGCAAGGCGGATCAGCCTGCCAAGGATGCCAGCGCGGCATAAGCGCGTGCGCTTGACCTGATCCACGACCCGTGCTGCTCACGTGTTGCAAGCAGCCGGGTCTGGAGAAGTCATGGCGTCAAAGGTCAACCTAACCGAGAAATTCGCCCTGTTCGACGAGCATTGGGCGCCGCGTCTGGCCGCGCGGTACAATGGCAATGAAGTCCGGCTCGCCAAGGTCGAGGGCGAATTTCACTGGCACTGCCATGACCACACCGACGAGCTGTTTCTGGTGATTGAGGGCGAGCTCGACATGGAGTTTCGCGACCGGACCGAGCGGCTTGCGACCGGCGATCTGATCGTCGTCCCCAAAGGCACAGAGCATCGCCCCTGCGCCCGCAACGGCGAGGCCAAACTGCTGATCATGGACGCTGACGGAACGCCGAATACCGGCGATGAAGCGACGGCGTTCACGCCTGTCGAAGTCTAAACCGCCACCACCGTCTGCTCGATGCTGCCGAAGATCGAGTGGTTGTCCGCATCGCGCATTTCGACCTTCACGGTGTCTCCCGCCGACATGAACGGGGTGGAAGCCTCACCATTGGCGATGGTCTCGATCATGCGAATCTCGGCGATGCAGGAATAGCCTAGGCCCCCTTTGGAAACCGGCTTGCCCGGGCCGCCATCCGCGCCCTTGTTCGACACGGTGCCCGAGCCGATGATCGTCCCGGCGGTCAGCGTGCGGGTCTTGGCTGCGTGGGCGACCAGCTGCGCGAGGTTGAAGGTCGCATCGACGCCCGCTTCAGCGCGTCCGAAGGCTTTGCCATTGTAGTCGACCATCAGCGGCAGGTGTACGAGCGAGTCCTTCCACGCATCGCCCAGCTCGTCCGGTGTGACGGCCACGGGGGAGAAGGCGCTCGCAGGCTTGGACTGGAAGAACCCGAAGCCCTTGGCCAGCTCGCCGGGGATCAACCCGCGCAGGCTCACATCGTTCACCAGCATCACCAATTTGATGTGGCCCGCCGCGTCTGCCTCGCTCACGCCCATCGGCACGTCATCGGTGATCACCGCGACCTCGCCTTCCATGTCGCAGCCCCATTTGGGGTGACCCAGCGGGATGTTCGCGCGCGGGGGCAGGAAGCTGTCCGAGCCGCCCTGATACATCAGTGGATCGTGATAGAAGCTCTCGGGAACCTCGGCGCCGCGCGCCTGACGGACCAGCTCGACATGGTTGATATAGGCGCTGCCATCGGCCCATTGATAGGCGCGCGGGAGCGGCGAATGCGCCTCGCGCTCGTGAAAGCGCTCGCACGGCACGGCCTCGTGCTCGACATCGCGGGCGAGCACTTCGAGCTTCGGTGCAATATGCGTCCAATCGTCGAGCGCAGCCTGCATGGTCGGCGCGATGTATCCCGCCGCGCAGCAGCGGGTGAGGTCCTTGGAGACGACCACCAGCTTGCCATCGCGCGAGCCGTCATCGATTGTTGCGAGTTTCATAGGGTGGTCCTCTTTTTCGTAGCTGTCATTCTGGAGCGTCTATCTGGTTGTCGGGGAATGCGCGTTCGAAGGCGGGCAGGGCAAGGCACGCCGCTTCGATGCGGGTCATATGCGGGTAGGGCGCAAGGTCAAATTCGAGCTTGCGCGCGTTGTAGAGCTGCGGGAGCAGAACGACTTCGAACAGGCCAGGCGTATCGAACAGGAAGTCGCCTGTCCCGATCTGCGCCAGCCGCGCTTCGACCGGATCGAGCGTGCGCGCCAGCCAATGGTGATACCATGTGTTCACAGCATCGTCGTCATGCCCCAGGGACCCGCGCAGATATTTGAGCACTTGCAGATTGTTGAGCGCGTGAATCTCGGTCGCGATGGCATAGGCGAGTTCGCGCGCGGTGTAGCGATCCTCGATATCGCTCGGCAGCAGGGGCGCTTGCGGATAGGCTTCGTCGAGCCATTCGATCATCGCCATGGATTGCGCACGGTCGCGACCACCGGCTTCGAGCATTGGCACGGACGCAAACGGATTGCGCGACGTGAAGGGCGTCTCGCTCTGCTCGGACGTGCGCAGGTTCACCGGTATGTTCTCGAAGGCCAGACCCTTCAATTCCAGCGCGATGCGCAGGCGGTACGAGGTCGAGCTTCGGTAATATCCGTAGAGTTTCATGACCGCTTCACCTGCCCGAGACATGGACCAAATGTTACACGGTCCCTGGGGAGAAAAACCGGCGGATTTCCGGCGCTTTCGCTCCGCCGTGCCACGCAACTTGTAGGATATAGATTTGCCGCCATTACGCCAACCTCTTAGCGCCCCGTAAGCCAGTAGGACAATGCTCCTTTTATCCTCCTCTCCAGCCCAGGTAACAATCTGGCAGGGAACCGATCTTGTGTCCGCTTACCGGTGAGACGATGAAACTTTGCAAGCGCCGAGATCAGGAGTGGATGCAGACTTGACCAGATCCTAATTCGGTCTGACATTTGCGCAGTATGACACAATTCCACGCCAGAAAGCCGCCGCCTCCAATCGAAGATCACATTAGTGAAATCTGGATGCTGGAAGATGACGGAGAGCCGAGAATTGGCCTGCCCAAACCATTCGTTGAATTCGTTGTCAGTATAGAGGGCACGCATTTCTGGAAGTCGTCAAAAGATGGGGAAGAACATGTGTATACGGAAGGTTGGGTGACGCCGATACAAGACGGCCCCCGCTATGCACGCGCTGTTTCGCGCCGCAAGCTTGTTGGAGCTCGCCTTTATCCATGGTTCGCCACCGAATGTCTCGGCGTGCTTCCCTCTGGAGACGGCGTGCCGCCTCCCGACCTTGCAAGCTTGGTTGGGCCTGTTGCGAACGAATTGCGCAGCTGGCTTCTCGAGGCAGATGATGACCAGATGATACTTGACCGTTTCAGCCTTTGGCTCACCGAGCATATTCAAGCGATCAATGCACAAAAGAACCGGCTCCAAGAACTGGATTTGGAGCAATCGACCACGGTCTCCGCGCTGGCCAAAAACATGAATATGTCCGGTCCGACTTTGCGGCGCTCTTTCGCGGCTCAAAATGGCACGTCACCAAAGCGCTGGCTTGTATTGCGCAGGATCGACAAGCTTCTGCGCGATCCGAGGCTTGCTGATCCCGAAAGCTCACTTGCAGATCTGGCAGCGGAATTTGGATATGCAGATCAAGCGCATCTTTGTCGTGAAATGATGCGTTTTGTCGGCACATCGCCGAGCACAATGCGGACACGCGATCCGAACTACCCCCCTCACATGCGAATGGAAGAATGATCGATTTATCCAAGCCAGTGAGCAGGAGACCCGATAATCAGGCTTCATTCACTTTTGGGGAGGGATCTTATGAATCTACGCAATATCCTGGCGACAATTGCCGGCGCATTTGGCGCTGGCCTTACCATTGCGGTGGTTGAAACGGCTGGGCACGCGCTCATCCCGAGCGGTTCTGGCACGGGTTTGTTTGCAGTCGTAGCATTTGGATATGGATTGGGTGCAGCCGTCGCCACTGGGCTTGCCAATTGGATATCCTCATCGCGTTGGCCTGCAATTGTTGCCTGTCTGATTTTGGCAAGCTTGGCGGTGTCGAACCTGTTCCTTATCGCACACCCAATGTGGTTTGTCCCAGCGGCTGCAGTGCTGATGTTCGCCGGCCATATGGTAGGCCGGACAGCTCATCCGGACCGCTCCGCAACTTCGGGAGATCAATCATGACTCAGGATTTTCAATCGGTCTTCGAGAAACTGCACGGGATCATGCTTGGCGTTGTCTCGGAAGGGCTTGTGATTACCGGCGACAAGCCGGGCAGTTTGACGGTTAAATCCGAACGCCTCGACAAGAAGGGGCAGCCGATTTGGTTTGGAACCGTTACGGTCAAAAAGAGCTATGTCGCCTACCATCTCATGACGCTCTACGATCACCCCTCGCTGGCTCAGGAGCTGTCGCCCGAACTTCAGAAACGTCGCCAAGGGAAGACCTGTTTCAACTTCAAGCGAGAAGATGACGTTCTTTTTGCAGAGTTGGCTGATCTGACGAGAGCGGCGCGCGAGGTCGAGGCGCAAGCGTCAATCTAAGACGTTCGTGTTTACGACATGGTGCAAGATAGTGTTTGTTGGTAGGCACTAGGTCGATGATGCAGGTAAGTCCTTGAACGGTTTCAGATGCTTCTAGCCACACTCCTGATGCTTCAATCTCCATTGTCGCCCGAGCGCTTTGACTTAAATGATGAGCGTTATTCACCGCAAACACACTCAGCCATAGTGGAATGGATCACTTGCATCGGTACCGGTGTGCATCACCGCCGTGAACAAGCGAGTTTTGACGAGGCAGATGCTGAAGAAGTGAAGGCCGAGTGCCGTGCTGAGTCCAGTGGTTTTGTCGAAAGCATGGTAGCCGATCTGGGTCCATCGACGGATGAGGCCACCGCTAGGCAAATTGCGCAATCGATCCTTGATAGTGTCGACCCTCGACTTGCGTTTACACCAAAGGCGCCGGTGCAACTTTCAAAACTACCGGTTTCAAGGCTGGTGGGAGATTGGCGGTCCGGCAGAGGTCCGCTCGCCACTCATCTATCCGTGAGTTTTTCAGCGGACGGCGCTTTGGTGGGCTCCATTTTTTGCAAATGTGCACAAGCGGCTGATGGACTTGTTGGCTGGAAGGTTGTTAGCGAAGGAACCGAAGAAGCGGTATTCTACGCAAGGTTCATGGACGGAAGGACGGGGGTGTATGAGCGTATTCCTTCGTTCCCTGGTGAAATGAACTTCATCAGTGTTTCCGACCCGGCCGTTCAGCGTTTCGATCTAAAGGTCGAAAATGGTGACCTTTTCCTGAGTTACGTCAAACCCGACTCGGGAACGAGTTTGCGCTTTACTAGGCATTTCGGAAGCGCCGAGGCGTCGAACAGCGAGTAGGTTGCATCGGGGTCTACAATTGGCCCGAGAGCGAACTGTTTTTATTTGATCCCTGCAAGATGCGACCCGGGCCGACATTATTGCATCTTGATTGTATGCCTAGACTGTAGTTGCGCCAAGCGCTCCTGCCACCCTTTCGAGCAACGGCAAGATCTGGGCTCTCTCGTCCTCGGACAGAGGCGATAGCATTGCGCGCATATTGGCGAGGTCATGCGCGTTGATCTTCGCCCGGATTTCCTGCCCCGATTGTGTCAGATGCAGCGTCTTTATCCGGCCACCGGCGGGGTCAGGGCGCTTCTCGATCAGACCGGATTTCTCCAGCCTGTCCAACGCGGATTGGATGGACGTGCGGGGCAGATTGAACTGGCGCGCCATGTCCGATCCGCTGAGACCATCACTGGCATCGAGCGCTCTCAAAATCGCATAATCCATCGGGTTGTATCGCAAGGGCCGCCCGTCCTCGCTTGGCTCTTGCAAAAGCATCTGGTCGAGCATCGCGCCCACAACCTTCATCAGGCGCTGCGCGTGCTCTTCGGAAGGTGGACTGGAATTGGGACTTGTCATTTACGAATCTCGTATATAAATATGTACGAACTTCGTAAATAGAGTCTTGGAGAACCCCGATGCCATCTGCTTTTCGTCCCTTGATTTTGCTTGCGGCAAGTCTGTCGCTTATCGCCTGCACTAGCAACCCTGCCCCTCCCGGTGCTCCACCAGAGTTGACCGCCCCGCCTGCCTTGTCCGATGGTTGGCACGCGGTTTTCCAGACTACCAAGGTGATCGACGCGCCGCTCGAGCCGCTGCAAGCATGGATAGGCGCGAGCAACGAAATCGTCGCTGCCATGGAAGAGACCGACCAGATCAAGAAACCGGTCGAGGTGAAAGTCGTGTCAGGCATTTGGCCTGAAGAGGGCTCCGTGCGCTGGCTGAAATTCAGCGACGGGCACTACACCTATGAGCGGGTGTTGGAGAACAACTTGCCCGCCAGCTTTGACTATCAGGTCTGGGGCATCACCAGCTCGGCTAGTGACCATATCACCTATGCCAGAGGCAGGCAGGATTGGCGCACGCTCGCGGACGGAACCAGCGAGTTCACCTGGACCTACACATTGCGGCCCAACAGCATCATCAAACGCCCCTTCGTCTCCGGCTTTCTGAGCAGCGATATGAAGCCGTTTATGGAAGGGGCAATTGGCCGGATGGCCGCCAAAGCCGAAACTGAATTTGCCGGCTGGCGCGCCAGCGATGCTGCGCAATAACGCGCCCGGCTCCCATAAGCTTCCCCACCCCCAAGAAGGAAAAGTCCGATGAACAAGTTGTTTGTTACCACCGCCATGCTCGCCGCCGTCTTGCCCGGTACCGCACATGCCGGCACTTCCGAATCCGACCCCGTCGAGAGCGTAATTGCACCTTTGTTCGAGGCCGTTGCTGCTGAAGACCTTGCCGTTGCGCAAAGCTATATCATCGAGGGCGCTCCGATCCGCGCGATGTTCAATCCGACAGGTGAGACCGATGCGGCGTCGGTGCGCACATTCCCCGCTGTCGCCTATTTTGGATTGGTGACGCAAAACTATGAGAATATCGTCTTTTCGGACCGAACCTATAGCGTGGCCGACGATGGCAAGACGGTTTGGATGGAGGCCAATGGCAATTTGCGCCTTGAAGCAACCGGCACGCCCTATCTCAACCGCTACGTGTTCAAATTCACTCTGAATGATGACCACAAGATCACAGAAATCCGCGAATGGGTGAACACGGTAACGCTCACTCAACAGGGTATCACGGCGAATTGATGGCCCTCCAAAGTTTCGGATATGTCATCGGAAGAGCGGGGCTCGCCTCGCTCTTCATCCTTGGGGGGCTTAACAAGTTGATTTCTGGCGACGGGACAATTGCCCGATTGCAGCACGCAGGTCTGGAACCTGCCAGCCTGTTCTTGTGGTTGACCATTGGGCTGGAGTTAGGAGCCGGTTTGGCGCTCGCGCTTGGCACACGCATTGCTTCGTCGGCTGCCTTGGCTCTTGCCGCGTTCACATTGGCGACCAATGCGCTGTTTCACCAATTCTGGGCACTGGAAGGCGAGATCGCGAGTTTGGAGCTTTCCCTGTTCTTCAAGAATGTGGCCATCGCCGGCGGTCTGCTGGCGTTGGCGAGCATTGAACAAGGCGCTCTGAACAAATCCGTCGAGGCAAATGACACCAAATCGAACAGCTGATGTGTGGGCGCTGTTTAGGGTAGAGGTGAAGCTTGGTCGAAAGCGTCTTGAATATCGGCATTTGGGGTGATGACTAACTGTCGGCTGCTGTGGCTTAAGCCGCACTGATGTCACCCCCGACTAAAACGCCGCAATCCCGGTGATCGCGCGGCCCAGGATCAGGGCGTGGACATCGTGGGTGCCCTCATAGGTGTTAACCGTTTCGAGGTTCACCGCGTGGCGGATCACTTGGTATTCCTCGGAGATACCGTTGCCGCCGTGCATGTCGCGGGCCATCCGCGCGATATCGAGCGCCTTGCCGACATTGTTGCGCTTTACGATGCTGATCATATCGGGGCTGAAACGGTGTTCGTCCATTAACCGCCCGACGCGCAAGCTCGCCTGAATGCCCAGAGCAATGTCGCTCATCATATCGGCGAGTTTCTTCTGGAACAGCTGCGTGGCGGCGAGCGGGCGGTCGAATTGCTTGCGATCGAGGCCGTATTGACGCGCGGCGTGCAGGCAGAACTCCGCCGCGCCCATCGCGCCCCAGCTGATCCCGTAACGCGCGCGGTTGAGGCAGCCGAAGGGGCCTTTGAGCCCTTGGACATTGGGCAACAGCGCTTCTGCGGGCAGCTTGACCTCGTCCATCATGATCATGCCGGTGGTCGAGGCGCGCAGTGAAATCTTGCCTTCGATCTTGGGCGCGGACAGGCCCTCCATGCCCTTTTCCAGGATAAAGCCGCGAATGCCGCCGCCATGCTCTTCGGACTTGGCCCAGACCACGAACACATCGGCGAAAGGCGAGTTCGAAATCCACGTCTTCGAGCCGGAGATCACATATCCGTCGCCGTCCTTTTTGGCGTAGGTCTTCATGCCCGCCGGATCGGAGCCGGCGTCGGGTTCGGTCAAGCCGAAACACCCAATCAACTCACCCGAGGCAAGGCCGGGGAGGTATTTGCGGCGCTGCTCTTCGGAGCCGTAGGTGTAGATCGGGTGCATCACGAGGCTCGACTGGACGCTCGCCATGGAGCGGTATCCGCTGTCCACGCGCTCGATCTCGCGCGCGATCAGGCCATAGGCGACATAGCTTGCATCAGCGCCGCCGAATTCCTCCGGGATCGTTGCGCCGAGAAGTCCCGCTTTGCCCATGAGCGGGAATAGCTCAGGTGCGGATACCTCGTTGCGATAGGCTTCGATAACGCGCGGCTGAAGCTCGCTTTGCGCAAAGCCATGCGCGGCGTCGCGGATCATCCGTTCGTCTTCGGAAAGCTGGCTTTCAAGGTCGAAGGGATCGTCCCAGTTGAACGGGACGATGCCCGCGTTCGCGTTGTGGGGGGACGGTGGCGTGACTGTAGAGCCAGTGTTTTGGCCGGTGTTCTTGGGGGCGTGCACTTGGTTGCTCCTGAAACGAGTTTCCCGTTTCAATCGCAGGGTTGCGCGCCCGCTGCAAGGTTAGTCGTGACCTTGCGCAGCGCAAAATCAATGCGTCGCAAGCACTCCATTGACGGCTTCGATCACCTGAGCGGGTGGACACGGCTTGGCGAGAGTGGTGGCAGTCGGGAAATGCTGCTCCACCTCTTCGCTTGTGTGGCGGCCCGAGTGGAAGATGATCGGCACATTTTCCTCGGCCAGCTTCTGCGCGAGCGGGAAGACCATGCCATCATCCAGCTCGATATCGAGGATCGCGAGATCCGGTTTTTCCTTTTGGGAGGCGAGCATGGCGGAGCTGATAAGGCTGTGCGGCCCCTCGACTTCGAAACCTGCTTCTTCGACGGTGTCGCATAGATCAAATGCAACGACCAATTCGTCTTCGGCAACAAGAATACGCTGGCTCAAGGTGTCCTCCCGTTATTACTATTTAGTCTGTAACACAGATTGGACGCTTTGGTTTCCTGGAATCTACCCGTTTTGACCGAATTTTTCCGAAAAGCCGGATTCGTCGCCTTTTTCCAACAGTTTGGCTTGCTCGATCCAGTTGTCGCGCGTGATCCGGCCAGCGAAGCGGCCCAGCGTCGCATCGACCCTTTCGACATCCGAATCGTTCCACGCGGCGATTTGCGCGAAGCTGTTGATGCCCTGTTCGCCGAGCAGGGTGGCGAGTTTGGGGCCGAGGCCTTTGATTTTGGTCAGGTCGTCCCCAGCGCCTGATAGTACGGGCTCGGGTGCGGGAGTCGGGCTGGGAGCGGGGACTGGGGCAGGTTCCGGCGCGGGAGGGGCCGCTGGTGTCGGGTCTGCGCTGGGCGCGGAGTCGATCAGCGCCTGATTGCGGCTGGCCCGCGCTGCGCCTTCATCGAGCACGTCTTTGGTATCCGTAGCGTTATCATCGGAAACGACCTTCGCGCGCCGGTTCATTCGCGAGACCACAAAAATGGCCACCAGCGCGCCAACAATGCCGCCGACAATCAGCGGGAGATATTCTGCAAATTCGGGTGACATGGATGGGACCTCCACAGGTTTCGATATTGTCTCGCAGTGTTCCCTAGCAGTGAGCACAGGGATTGCCCAATACCTGCGCTTTGATGCGCGCACAGCAAACGACCGGCACGCTGGGTCTCAGCATGCCGGTCGCTTTGTGCCTCAATCCTGATTTAGCGGGGGTCAGCCGCCTTTCATGCTCGCTGCCAGCTCATTCAACCGCAGGAATTCCTGCCGGTAGAAATTGTCCTGATTGCCCGCGAGCGTGCCGACATCTTCGAGTGTGAAGTCCTTCATCTTTTCATCGCCGCGCAGGATCTGGCCGAAGGCCGCGACCGCTGTGGCGAAGGCAAAGTCGCCCTTGGGCGCTTTGGCACGAAGCAATTCGCCGCTGCTCACCACATAGTCGATCAGCTTCGACGTATCGCTATCGGGCAGCTTGTAGCGCAGCTTCACATGCGCCGCCTCGCCCATCTGGCGCACGGCAGCGGCTTGCGGTTCGGTTTCGTAGCGGCGAGGGGCGATCCAGCCTTTCTTGCCGGCCGGGACCACTTCGTAGATCGCCGTCACCTGATGCCCGGCACCGATCTCGCCCGCATCGACCTTGTCATTGTCGAAGTCTTCCTCGCGCAGAGCCCGGTTTTCATAGCCGACCAGCCGATACTGCCCGATCACCGCCGGATTGAATTCGACCTGAATTTTCACATCCTTGGCGATGGTGAACAGGGTCGAGCTCATCTCCTCGCCCAGCACCTTTTTCGCTTCGAGAGCGCTGTCGATATAGGCGTAATTGCCGTTACCCTTATTGGCGACCTGCTCCATCAAGGCTTCGTTGTAATTGCCCTGACCAAAGCCGAGCGTCGTCAGCGTGATGCCGGTGTCGCGCTTTGTCTCGATCAGCTCGATCAGCGCGTCGCGGTTGGAAATGCCGACATTGAAATCGCCATCGGTGGCAAGGATGACGCGGTTGACGCCGTCCTTGATAAAGTTGTCCTCGGCGATGTTGTAGGCGAGCTGGATGCCAGCGCCGCCTGCGGTCGAACCTCCAGCGGAGAGCGAATCCAGCGCGCGGCGGATTTTCTTTTCGTCATTGGTCGGTTCGAGCACGAGGCCCGCTGCACCCGCATAGACGACGATGGAAACGCGGTCTTTCTCGGTCAGCTGGCTGGCGAGGCCCGAGAGCGCGGTTTTTACGAGGGGCAGCTTGTCCGGGCGGCCCATCGATCCCGACACATCCATCAAGAACACAAGGTTTGCTGCCGGGCGTTCATCGCGGGCAATGTCATAGCCGCGCAGGCCGATCCGCATCAGATAGGTGTCGTCATTCCACGGGGTCTTGGCGACATCGGTGGAGACGGTGAAAGGCTGTGCGCGGTCCGCCGGCTTGTCGTAATCATAGCGGAAATAATTGATCATTTCCTCGGTCCGCACCGCGGCCTTGGGCGGCATGCGGCCTTGGGTGAGGAAGCGGCGGGTGTTGCTGTATGAGCCGGTGTCGACATCGACCGAGAAGGTGGAGACAGGCTCCGTGCTGGTCAGCTTGACTGGCGAGACCTCTTCGCCGTCATATTGCTCGCGGCCGGGATCGGTCGGAACGACGACGGGCGGGACAAAGGTGCCGCCGACGACTTGGGGCGACGCGATACGGGCAACACGATCACCGGCCTTGCGCGAGCCGGTTACCGTGACCGTTTGGGACGACGCTTCGGCGGCGGGGAGTTGGTTGATCACGTTTTCCCTGTTTACCGCGCCGTTGAGTTCATACTCATCTGCGGGGACGACAGGAACGGAAGCTGGCGGCGGAGGTGGTGCAGGGGCTGGAGGCGGAGGTGGCGGCGGCGGTGAGGGCACTGGAGCTGGTGCAGGTGCTTCCGCAATTTCGGGCAATCCGCCTGATTGCTGTGTGGCGCATCCTGCGATGGCAAGGGCCAGAACGGCCACACTGGTTAGCTTGATCACACGCATCGACACACCTCCTCAATTACCCGAGTTAAAGGTCCGCCCAGGCCAGTTAATCGCGACTGAACGCTCTGTAAGGGTTGTGAAATGTGCGGTTACGCGCTGCTGGGAAAGTGCTCTAGTCGCCCGAAACCGGCTCCGGCGCAGGGATCTTCCGCCCGAACAAAACCCGGTCCTCCTCGCGGAAAACCCGTTTCCAGATGACGAACAAATAGACCCCAAGGATCGTCCACACGCCAAAGGTCAGCTCAACCCATTCGGGGAAGGGCGGCACCACTTCGAAGCCTGCGATCCAGTTCACCGCCTCTGGCAGAGAGGTAAACGTAAAGCCGATCAAAACCGCTGGAGCGGTGGCCCAAGCGAGACCCCAGTTCCAATTCCCAATCGGAGCCTTGAGCAAGCGCGACAGCACCGTCGCCTTGATCAGGCTCGACAGGCCCAGCGCGATAAACAAAGCAATCGCAGCGCCCGCCGCCTTGTAACCATCATCGAGGCCATAGCTTTCGGCGAGCAGGATAAACCAGATGGTCAGCGCGCCTTGCAGCGTGATGATGCCAAGCGACATCGCCAGATTGCGCTTCTTGGCGATATAGACCAGCACGCTTTCCGAAACGACGGCGGTCGATGCCACCACTTCGGCAGCGAGCAGGATCACCAGCGCGCCGGTGCCCCCGACAATCGCTGGTCCGGCAAGGCCCATAATCGCCTCGCCCGGTATCGCCAGCGCGAGCGCGATCCCCAATTGTAGCGCCATGATCCAGAATCCGACCTGACGGACCTGCGCGGCAATCGCGGCGTGGTTGCCGCTTTTCAGGTTCTTGGTGATGACCGGGCCAAGGATCGGCTCGAACGAGGTTTTGAGCTTTTGCGGCAGGGTCGCGACTTCCTTGGCAAAGAAGTAAATGCCGACCGCAGCGGGCGAGGCTGCCTGTCCCAACAGGAAAATGTCGATCAGACGCGTGCCGCGCTCGATCACATCCGCACCCACCAACGGCAATGCGCGCGATGACATGGCGAGCAGGGGTTTCACCCGTGGTTGCCAGTGTTTCGGCAGGCCATAGGTGCGTAAGAAGGCAAACAAAGCGACCAGCAGAGCGGCGTAAACCGATGTCAGGAATGCCAGCGCCAGCCCGCCTTCGCGCGCCCATTCAAAGCCGGGCAGGAACACCAGGAGATAGAAGAACACGCCGACCGCGATGGACTTGGTCCAAGGCTCGACAATCGCCCGCGCGCGCACCGTGGTGGCGATGTCGTACTTATAGGCCTGTGCGGCGAGCAGGATTTCGGTGAGCGCAATCGCAGGGATCGCGGCGATCATCCACATGTCGAAATCGCTGTTGGTCCCGCTCGGGAAGATCACTGTCGGGAAGATCAGCAAGACGACGCAGGCGATCAGCGAGCACGCCAGCGAGGCCAGCATCCCGTCAAACACCAGATTGGACTGCGGCACGCCGCTGTTTTCGTCGCCGTCCGCAAGCCGCTTAGCCAGCCCGCGCTTTTCGCCCAGCGCGCAGACGAGCGCGAAAATCTCGATAATGACGAAGGTTGCGGCGAAGCGGCCCATATCCTCGACGCCGTAAAGCCGGTATCCGATGAACAGGAACGGGATGCCGCCCAGCGCGCGGATGACGAAGCCCATCGCGTTGGTCCGGCCACCTTTGGCCAGGGCCGACATGTCCTCGCTGTGGTCTTCGGGACTGGCGGGGGAAGGCGTCGCAGGGGTCGTCATGAACCTTTGCCACCTTTTGCAGCCTGCTCTGCGCGCAGGGGACGGGCGAGCAGGCCGGCGACCACATCGCGCGGCGGTTCACCGGTCAGGATCGCGTTGACGGCGCTGACAATCGGCATGGCGATGCCGCGTTCCTGCGCGAGTTGGCCTAGCACCGGCGCTGTGTGCGCGCCCTCGGCCACGGTGGTCCGGTCCGCCATCAATTCCGCCGCCGATGCCCCTTCGCCCAGCGCCTTGCCAAGCGAGAAATTGCGGCTGGAGGTCGAGCTGCATGTCAGCACCAGATCGCCAAGACCGCACAGCCCTGCAAGCGTCTCGGCCCTTGCGCCGAGATCGTCTCCGAAGCGCAGCATTTCAGCATAGCCACGCGCGATAAGAGCCGCACGGGCATTCTGGCCCAGCGCAAGGCCGTCCACCACGCCGCAGGCTATCGCGAGGACGTTCTTGATCGCTCCGCCGATTTCCGCGCCGGTGACATCGTCGCTGTAATAGGGACGGAAGGTCGGGCGCGCGATGGCGGGCGAAAGGCGTTCCCATTGCGCTTCGCCGCCGCCGCAGGCCAGCGTCACCGCGGTTGGCAGACCGCCAGCGACTTCATGCGCAAATGTCGGGCCGGAGAGCACCGCGATGGCGCTGTCAGGACAAGCGGCGCGTGCGACGTCGTTCATCAACCGCCCCGTGCCCGCTTCGATGCCCTTGGAGCACAAGACCAGATCGCGCGGATGCTTGGTGAGGCCACCGAGGACTTGGCCGAGAACCTGTGCGGGAGTGACACACAGCACCACATCAATCGGTTCCAGATCGGCCAGGTCACCGGTCGCGCGAATGTTCGCTGAAAGATCGGCGTCGGGCAGGTAGACGGGATTGCGATGGTCGCTGTTGATCGCCGACACCACGTCTGGCTCATACGCCCACAGCACCACATCGCGCCCGTCGCTCGCCAGCATTTGCGCCAGAGCCGTGCCCCAAGCGCCTGCGCCGATAACGCCGATGGCTTGCTTGCCGCTCACGCCTTCACTCCGGCGCCGCGCACCTTTTCGGCCTCGGCATCAAGCGGCCAGCGCGGGCGGGCCTTGAAATCGAGCGGGTCGGATTGTTCGAGGGGCAGGCGCTCGCATCCCGCCCAGGCAATCATCGCCGCATTGTCCGTGCACAGCGCAAGCGGCGGCGCGACAAACCGCATATCGTGCTTGCTTGCCAGTGTTTCGAGCGCGCCGCGCACGCTATGGTTCGCGGCGACTCCGCCGGCCACAACCAAAGCGGGGTGGGGGCCTGCGGTGCCGAGCGCTTTTTCAAGCCGGTCGATCAGGCAATCGATGGCGGCCTGCTGAAAGCTCGCGGCGATGTCTGCGTTGGTGTATTCTAACCCCGTTCGCCCTGAGCTTGTCGAAGGGCTGTCATTCTTTTCTGCACGATCGCTAGAAGTGAAGGACGGTCCTTCGACAGGCTCAGGACGAGCGGGTTTTTGCTGTTGGTCTTTTGCCCGCAGCACCGCGCTCTTAAGCCCCGCAAAGGAAAAGTGCGGCTCTTTTGAACCCTTCATAGGACGCGGCAGCGGCACGGCATCGGCATCACCCTCTTGCGCCAATCGCTCCACAGCAGGCCCACCCGGATAGCCCAACCCCAAGATCTTCGCGGTCTTGTCAAAGGCCTCGCCCAGCGCGTCATCAATCGTGGTCGCGAGGCGGCGATACTCGCCCACCCCCTCAACGCTCAAAATCTGGCAATGCCCGCCCGAGACCAGCAGCAACAGATAGGGAAACTCCAAATCCGCGTCCGCCAATCGCGGAGACAAAGCATGCCCTTCAAGGTGGTTGATCGCCATCAGCGGCTTGTTCGCCGCCATGGCCAAAGCCTTTGCGCTCACCAGCCCGACCATCACTCCGCCGATCAATCCCGGACCCGCCGTCGCGGCAATCGCGTCCACATCGGCGAGGCGCAATCCCGCATCCGCCATCACCGCTTCGAGCATCGGTGCCAGCCGCTCGGCATGGGCGCGCGCGGCGATTTCAGGCACCACGCCGCCATAGGGCGCGTGTTCGGCTTCCTGCGAGGCGATCCGCTGCGCGACGATGGTGCGGTCGCTCCTCACCAGCGCGACCGCCGTTTCATCGCAGCTCGATTCGATCCCGAGGACGAGCTTTGTGCCCCTTTGTGTGTGCGCAGTTGACCCCATGGCCTTCCACTTAGCTACTGTGCTCGCTAGAGCAAGGTCACCTATGAATCAGCCAACAGAACACGACACCGAGAGTCCCCAAAAAACCGGGCCAAAATTGAAGCTGGGAACTCGCAATTCGCCGCTTGCCATGGCGCAGGCGGTGGAGACGCGCGAAGGGCTTTGCGCCGCCCATGGCTGGAGCGAGGACGAGGTCGAATTGGTGCCCGTGGTCGCGAGCGGAGACAAAGTGCTCGATCGCCCGCTCGCCGAGATCGGCGGGAAGGCGCTGTGGACCAAGGAACTGGACGCTTGGCTGTTTGAAGGGCTGATCGATGTGGCGGTGCACTCGGCCAAGGATGTTGAGACGATCCGCCCCGATGCGTTCCATTTCGCAGCCTTCCTGCCGCGTGCGGACCGGCGCGACAGCCTTGTGGGCGCGTCCAGCATCGCGGACATTCCGCAAGGCGCGGTGGTGGGCACCAGCGCGCCTCGTCGCGCCGCGCAGCTCTTGAACCTGCGGCCCGATTGCAAGGTCGTGACCTTTCGCGGCAATGTCGCAACGCGGCTGGGCAAGCTGGAAGCGGGTGAGGCGGATGTGACCTTTCTCGCAGCAGCCGGGCTGGAGCGGTTGGACCAGAGCGAGGTCGGCGCCCCGCTTGAGGTTGGCGGTTGGATACCGGCGGCGGCACAGGGTGTGATTGCACTCGAATGCCGCGCCGATGATGACGCGGCGACGGCGGCGCTTGGGGCGCTCGACCACGCGGCAACGCGCGCCGAGCTTGAGGCGGAACGTGCGCTGCTCGCGGCTTTAGGCGGGACGTGCCACTCGCCGGTCGCCGTGCTGTGTGAAGGGCAGGGCGACGCTCTCAAAATGCGCGCGGCGGTGTTCAGCCCCGATGGCGCGGAGCGGGTCGAGGGCGAAGCCAGCTTCGCAGCGGGCGATCACGGCCCTGTAGCGGTCTTGGCCAACGACCTGCTGGACCGAGCAACACCTGCGATAACAGAACATTTCCGCCAACACGGATGAGCGCACGCCTTTTGGCCATTCGCCCCGAGCCGGGGCTGACTGCGACCCTTGAAGCGGGTCGGAAACTGGGGCTGGACATAACAGGCACGCCGCTTTTCGAAATCCGCCCTTGCGAGTGGACCGCGCCCGATCCCGACACGATTGACGGCCTGTTGATCGGGAGCGCCAATGCGGTGCTGCATGGCGGAGAAGCGCTCGCAAAGTTCCGAGGCAAGCCGGTCTATGCGGTGGGTCAGACCACTGCCGAGACTGCGCGCGAAGCCGGCTTCACCATTGCCGCAATCGGGCAGGGCGGCTTGCAAAACGTGCTCGACACCATCCCCGCACCGACCCGGCTTTTGCGGGTTGCGGGGGCCGAGCATGTGCCGCTCACCGCGCCCGATGGCGTCACAATCCACACCATTATCGCCTATGAGAGCGCCGCCCTGCCGCTGCCATCCGACATTGCCGACCGCCTTGGAGCGGACACCATTGTCCTCCTCCATTCAGCCGCCGCCGCCCGGCATTTTGCCAGTGAATGCGAGCGTTTAGAGCTGGATCGCGCCCGTATCAGCCTTGCCGTTCTTGGCCCGCGCATCGCCGATTCTGTGGGTACAGGCTGGCGCGCAGTGCATGTCTCGCCAGAGCCAAACGACGCTGCGCTGTTGGAAATGGCGCGAATTGCGTCCATATAGGATACAAATTCCGGCGCAGCTTGAGCCGCGCACAGGGTCGCAGAACGGATAAGAATGGAATCGAAATACGGTAGCCGCCGCAAACCGTCCTCTGGCAGAGGGCTGATTTTGGGTGCGCTTTTTTCCTTTGTCGCAGGTGGTCTGCTGACCGGCTATGTCGTGTGGCACAATTTCGGGCCGAACGGTGACGAGGCAGAGGAAGCGACCTCGGTTTCCACTTCGGACGATCCGACCGCCGTGGGGGCAATTGAACCGGCTCCCTCTCCGATTGCCGAAGCGATCGAGAAGTTGGACACCGATAATCCGGAAGAAGCCGCCGAAGTGGTGGAACTTGTCGCCGAGCAGCAAGGCGGGCTCGATCAACGCCTTGCCGCTGCCGAACAGCGTCTGGCCCAGCTTGCCCTGCAATCTCAGGCTGCCGCAGGCAATGCCGCGCGCGCCGAGGGGCTGTTGATCGCATTTGCGACGCGCCGCCTGATCGAACGTGGCGATGAACTTGGCTCGCTGGCGCAGCAATTGCAGCTCAGATTCGGTGATGACCGCCCGAATGCCGTGAACGCGATCATCAATTTCTCACGCCGTGAGCAGCCACTTCGGATCGATGTGTTGATCGCTCGGCTTGACGGGTTGAAGCCGCAATTGACGGCGACCGATGAAGGGCCTTCGTTTGAATCGTTCTGGCGCGAAGTGCGTTCGCTGTTCGTGATCCGCCGCAAGAGCACCGCCACGCCGCAAGCGGAATCTCGGCTGGAACGCGCCAAGATTGCGCTGGAGCAGGGACGATACCAGAGCGCGATCAACGAGGTGAAGGCGATGCCTGGCTCCGACGATGCGCTGGACTGGATCGCCGATGCCGAGGAATACATGCTCGCCATGCAGGCGCTCGAGAATATCGAACTTGCCGCCGTGCTCGATCAAAGCAGCGTGCGCGACGGGCAGGGCAACAAGGTCAATGAATTGAACGCGGCCGGAGCCTCCAGCGAAAACTGAGTCGCTGGCCTAGGCCCGCAGCAGCTCTGGCAAGTCGCCAGACACGCCGCGCGCTTCATCCATAAACCAGTTCTTGAGCGGGTTGGTGCGCTGAACCGCCGACATGCCCAGCCGCCGCACAGCCGATGCGGTTTTGCCCGGTACGCCAAACAATCGCGTCAGCCCGTCGGTCGCAAGCGCGACCATAAAGCTGTCGAGCCCGCGCCATGTCTCATAGCGCTTCAGCAATTGCGCATCGCCCGGATCAAGCCCGATCCGCGCGCCATCGGCCAGCACTTCGACCAGAGCCGCCGCATCGCGCAGGCCGAGGTTCAGGCCCTGGCCCGCAATCGGGTGAATCCCATGCGCCGCATCGCCGACCAATGCGAGCCGCTCATCGGTGATCTTGGCGGTGTGATGAAAGCCCAGCGGCCAAGACGAGCGTACGCCAACGCTTTCGACCTTGCCCAATATCCCGCCCGTGCGCTTTTCAACCTCGGCGAGGAACGCGCGGTCGCCCAGCTTGGTGACAGCCTTGCCGTCCTCTTCGGAAACGGTCCACACCAGCGAGCAGCGATGCGTGCCGTCCGCATCATCGTTTAGCGGCAGCAGCGCGAAGGGTCCGGCGGGGTAGAAAATCTCCCATGCAACATGGTCGTGCGGCTTGGAGTGAGTGATCCCGGCGATGATTGCGCGGTGTTTGTAATCCCATTTGGCGATGGTGATTCCGGCATGCTCGCGCGTGGGCGATTGGCGGCCTTCCGCGGCAATCATCAAGCGACCTTTGAGCTTTCGGTCATCAGCAAGCACCGCCGCGACACCAAACTCGCTGCGCTGGCGCTCGACCACTTCGGCCTTGCTCACCCAGTTGATCAGCGGTTCGTCCGCAGCGGCCTCGAACAGAGCAAGGCGCAGGCGGCGATTGGGGAACATCCGCCCCAAAGATCCATCACCTTCCTCTGGCTGGAAATCGAGCCTTCCGGGGCGGTTCTGATCCGTCACCGCGATGCTCGCGATGGGCGCGGCGAAGGGTTCGAGCGCATCGGCGATGCCGATATTGCGAAACAGGTTCCAACTCGCGGTCGAGATCGCGGTCGCGCGGTCGTCAAACCCCTCTTTGGTCAATTCAGCGGGATCGGCGCGGTCGATGACATGGCTCGACATGCCTTTTTTCGCCGCCGCCAGCGCCAGAGTCATGCCGACCAGCCCGCCGCCAAGGATCAGGAGATCGGCCGTATCATTAGAAGTTGTCATTGCGCCCATGGCCCTGCTGTCTGTGTTACCTTGTCCGGTTTGATTGCGAACACCATCTTGCGTGACTAGAGCTATCGCTGTGTTAGAGGCAAGAATGTTCCCGCGTGCAATGCGTCACTTTGCTGCATGGCTGATTGCGCTTGTCGCAATTGTGGCTCTTGGCGTGTCTGCGACTGCGCAGGAAAACCCTCCTGCCAGAGAAGCCGTATCCGGCGATGACAATATCGCGGTGATGCTGCTCGCCGACGGCCTGCCCAAAGCGGGCGAGGAATGGATGCTCGCGCTGCGCTTCACCCCCAGCGCGCCCGAATGGCACGGATATTGGTCAAATCCCGGCGATGCGGGGCTGGGGATGGAGCTGTCGCTTGACCTGCCCGAGGGCTGGGAGATGGGCGAGGCGCTCTATCCGGTGCCCAAGCGGTTGCTGATCGGCGATCTGATGAACCACATTTACGAGGGGCAATATGCGGTGCTTGTGCCCGTAAAGGTCCCGGCGGATGCGGTGATCGAGGGCGTGCCCGATATTGGCGGCTTCGTCGAATATCTCGCCTGCACCGACAAAATATGCGTGCCGCAGGATGCGGTGCTCAGCGTGGGCATGGCGAGCGCCAATGGCAGCGATTTTGCGGGCTGGCGCGCGGATATCGCACCGCTGCTTGATGCTGAAGCGCGCTTTGCGATCACCGGGAACTTCCTGCGCTTGGCGATCCCCTTGCCCGAGGCGGTGGGGCTGGACGCCCCGCATGTCTTTCTTGGCCAGACCAAGATTACGGCCACAACCCAAGTAAACTTCTCTGCCGTGCAGTCGGTTCGTCGGGCAGGCGATCTCGTGATCGTGGAGATCCCCCTCAAAGAGATATCTCTGGCGGACGGGGCCGAGCCGCCGCCTTTCACACCGCTTACTGGAGTCTCCGGCATCCTTTCGTTCGGCGGCGAAACGGGTGTGCGCTTTGCCGCAAAGCCCGGCGAAGTCCCATCCGGCGGAGAGCTGATCGCGGGGCCGGTGGGCATGAAAGACACCCCGCCGCTCTGGACGCTCATCCTCGGGGCGTTGCTGGGCGGGTTGATCCTTAACATCATGCCCTGCGTGTTCCCGATCCTGAGCCTGAAAGCGCTCAGCCTAGCGCGGGCGGGGGGCGACGAGGCGACGGCGCGCTCCGAGGGGCTAGCTTACACGGCGGGCGTGGTGCTTGCATGCGTGGCGCTGGGCGGGTTGATGCTGGCTTTGCGCGCGGCAGGTGAGCAGGTCGGCTGGGCGTTCCAATTGCAAAGCCCGAGCGTCGTGATCGTGCTGCTGGTGCTCGCCGCGATGATAACCGCCAATTTCGCCGGGCTGTTTGAGCTGCCTTCGCTCAGCATCACCCAGTCCGGCAAGCCAGCGGGAGCCTTCGTCACCGGCCTGCTCGCGGCCTTTGCGGCGACGCCTTGCACCGGGCCATTTATGGCGGCGGCCTTGGGAGCAGCCTTGCTGCTGCCCGTGCCCGAAGCGCTCTTGCTGTTCGCGATGCTCGGGCTGGGTCTCGCTCTGCCGTTTCTGCTCATCGGATTTGTGCCGGTGCTGCGCCGGATGCTGCCCAAGCCCGGCGCGTGGATGGAGCGGTTTCGCCGCCTGATGGCGATCCCCATGGGGCTGACCACGCTGGCGCTGATCTGGCTCACCGTGCAGCTGGGCGGGCGCGGATTTGCGCTGTTCGCGCTGATCATGGTGTTCGGCATTCTGATGGCGCTTGCGGTGGTCGGGCGGTTGCAGAAAGCGGGCAAGATGGCGTGGCCAGCCTTCGGTCTGGTCGCCGCGCCGTTCCTCATTTTCGGAGCCTTCGCGCTCCCCTCAAGCTATGCCGCGCAGACCCGCGATCTCTCGCAATCGATCCTCGCCCCGCGCGAGTTCAGCCGCGATGCCTTGGCCGAAGCGCGCGCTTTGGGCCAGCCGGTGTTCGTATGGTTCACCGCCAGCTGGTGCGTCACCTGCAAGATCAATGAAGGCGTCGCCATTGAGCGCGAGGCGACCCGCGAGGCGTTCGAAGAAGCGGGCGTGATCGCGATGGTAGCCGACTGGACCGACCGCGACGAAGCCATCGCAGCCTTCCTCGCCGAACAGGGCGTTGCGGGCATCCCGCTTTACCTTTGGTATGATCCGGGCGCGCAGGCGGAGCAATTGCCGCAAGTGCTGACACCCGACATGCTGCCGAGCCGCGCTAGGCTTGGCGACAAAGCGCCAGCAGACCCATCGGCGCGGGACTCGGATTGATCGTCAGCATTCCGGCGCCGGGTATAGTAGCGGTCACCTGACGCGGGCCTGCAATCGGTGCCCAGCGTGGATCATCAGCAGGGAGTTCGCCTTGCCACAAGATCCGCCCCGAGACTTCCGTCGCGTCCACTTCCAGCCGCCCGATATGACCATTCCCGATCAGCGCCAGCAGCGCGCCCGCGCCCTCATCGGCGGGGCTCATGCGGGTGACGCGCAGCACCGGCTCCTCGCCCGCATCGTCGCACTCCAGCGCCATCAAGGCAGGCTCTCCGGCAATGCCATAGATGATCCGCTTGTCGCTCGTCTTTGCCCAGGCCGCCCCTTCGATCACAGGCGAGGGCAGCGGATCGGAGGCAAAGGTCGGTTCAGCGACAGGCCGCTCGCGCTCCACCGCCTCATCCGAGGGCGGAGGTGAGCAGGCGGCAATCCCGCCCAGCGCCAGCAGCGCGAATGCCGCGCGCTGCGCCATTTACCGCTCGCGGATAAAGGCGCGCAGATCGCGCGACAGCGCCGAGCGATCATCGTCACGCACATACATCATGTGGCCCGCGCCGTAATATTTGAAGGTCAGCCGGTCCTGCGGAATGCCTACGCGATTGAGCGAATATTCCGCCCCGAAAAACGGCGTTGCAAAATCATACCAGCCTTGCGCGTTGAACACCCGAAGCTGGGAATTCTGGCGCATCGCCCGCCCGATAAACGGCGCGACATTGAGGTAAGCGTTGCGCCCCTGACCGCGCAGGGTCCAGTCCCAATTGCGCCCCGGCTCGCGCCCGATGGAGTTGTATTCGCGGTCCGTTTCAAATCCCAGACCCTCTCGCGACCATTCATTGATCGCGGCGGTGTAGCCTGCATCAATGCCGTAAAAGCTGGGGTCGGCGTCGGGATATTCTCCCGCATTGTCATAGTCTTTGCCGGTGTAGCGCGCATCGAGCCGCCCGATGGTCAGCCCGCGATCGCGCAGCAGCTCTTTGTAAAACCGCTGCGATGTCACGCGCAGGTTCGCCTGATCGAGATATTCCTCTGAAAGTCCGGTCAACCGTGAAAGCTCCCTGCGCACAAAGGCACGCTCGGCAGCGGGCAGGTCCTGTCCTTTGAGCAAGGCGGTCGCAAACGGGCCGATCGCAAATTCGCGCGCTTCCTGTGCTATCGCCTCGACCGATTCCGCCTCGGCCTTGCCGTGGTAATAGGCCGCCGCAGCCATATTGGGCAGCGTCATGATATAGGCCATTTCGTTGCCCGGCGTCGGCTCGCGCGCGGCAAAATCGAGGATGGTGGAGACGAGGATCAACCCGTTTAGTCCGACATCGTTATAGGTCGCGCCCTCCAACTCGTCGGCAACCATCGCGGTGCGGGTGGTGCCATAGCTTTCGCCGCCAAGATATTTGGGGCTCGACCAACGCTCATTGTCGTTGATCCAGCGGCGGATGACTTGCGCCACCGCGCGCGCATCCTGCCTCAGGCCGTAATATTTCGACTTGTCGGTGCCCGGCGTCAGATAGCTGAACCCTGTGCCCGGCGGGTCGATAAACACCAGATCGGCGACATCGAGCAGGCTGTCAGGATTGTCGACCAGCGGATAAGGCGGCGAGCCATCGTCGGTGGCGTTGGAGGGGATCGCAACCCGCTTCGGCCCGAACGCCCCCATTTGCAGCCACACCGAGCCCGAGCCCGGCCCGCCATTGTAGATGAAGAACACAGGCCGCGATTTGTCAGCGGGCGAGCGGACATAGGAGGTGGTGACGATCACCGCTTCCTGTTTGCCATCCGCGCCTTCAAGGATCGTCTCGGCAATGGTCGCGGTGTAGGGCACCCGCACCCCGCCGAATGTGCCCGTGTGCTGGGTGGTTTTGACCTGCGGGGTGATTGTGGCGGAGGCCCCGCTCTCCTTATGCGCCTCGGCAATAGCGGGCGCGGGGGAGAGGGAGAGGGCGAGCGATAAGGCGATGGCGCTAAGCGCGGTTTGGATGTGGGTTTTCATGGGTGCACGATTGGCAGTCAGAGCACGGCCAATCAAGGGGGCGTGATCCTAATAGGGCGAACGCCGACGGTGTTCCGAGAATTTCTCGCCGCCCGGCGCTTGCGCGCGCGTTCCATTCACTCTCCAAGGCTTGCCGAGTTTTCCGCCGCCACTGGCCCAACCACACCACATTCCTGTCCTGCGCATCCCCGCTTCCGCGCCTATGGCATCCTCGGGTCGCACAATGTCATGGAGTTTTGCGCGGATGTATATTGCTCATCGTTCCCGGAGACGGATGTCCATCTTGCTTGGCCTTTTGGCTGTGCTCGGGGCGATCATGGTGTTTGTTGACTTCTCATCGCTGGTTCCGGTGGACTCGGAGAGCTTTCGTGTGCGTCGCCGGGCCGGGACTATCGAAACCCTGATCGGTATCTTGCCATGGATCGGGGGCGTTGCGTTGGTGACGGTGGTCGCCGTTCTGCCCACGCTTATCCGCAAGCGGGTCGAGATCGAAATTAGCGAGAAGGGGATCGCCTATCCTCCGGCGCTTGACGGGACGCTGCCATGGGACCGGATTGACCGGATCGCGGTGCACAAGATGGCGCTGTATCGGGTGCTGTCGGTCTATGTGAAGGACGCGGCAACCGCGCCGATCAAGCCGATGGCCCGCAAGATTGCCGAGCTAAACAAGACCACCGGCGACCTTGGCGATATCAATATCGAAACGCTGCGCTCGGACGGAGACTTTGACGAGCTGGTCGCCGCCGTCTCCAAATATAAACAGGTCGAGCCGCTGCCCTAGCGGACCTTAGGGCTTCCCACCCATAAATTTCGTCCGCTTCTTCCCATAGCGTGTCTTGCGCGTGCCTGGCTTACCTTCATTACTCCGGCCAACAATTGGCGCCTTTTTCGCCTCGTCAGGCAAACCAAGTTCGTCATTCTCCAACCGCCGGATTTCATCGCGCAATCGGCCCGCTTCCTCGAATTCAAGGTTGGCCGCCGCCTCGCGCATGCGTTTTTCCAAGTCTTCGATGTAGCTGCGCAGATTGTGGCCGACGAGGTTGTTCACCTCTTCATCGCCCGTCTCGACGGTCACGCCATCCTGCGATGCGGTGTCGGCGACGATATCGGCGATGTCGCGCTTGATCGTTTGCGGCGTGATGCCGTGCTCTTCGTTATAGGCGCGCTGTTTGTCGCGGCGGCGGTCGGTTTCCGCCATCGCGCGTTCCATGCTGCCGGTGATGCGGTCGGCATAAAGGATGACCTTGCCATCGACATTGCGCGCGGCGCGCCCGATGGTTTGGACCAGCGAGGTTTCGGAGCGCAAAAAGCCCTCCTTGTCCGCATCGAGAATGCAGACCAGCCCGCATTCGGGGATGTCCAGCCCCTCGCGCAGCAGGTTGATCCCGATCAGCACATCGTAAACGCCCAGCCTTAGGTCGCGGATCAGCTCGATGCGCTCCAGCGTCTCGACATCGGAGTGCATGTAGCGGACCTTCACGCCCGCTTCGTGCATGAATTCGGTGAGGTCCTCCGCCATCCGCTTGGTCAAAGTGGTGACGAGCGTGCGGTAGCCCTTTTTGGCAGTGGCGAGGCATTCCTGGATGCAATCCTGCACCTGATCCTCGACCGGGCGGATTTCGACGGGCGGGTCGATCAGGCCGGTGGGGCGGATGACCTGTTCGGCAAACACGCCGC
>JBCCOF010000005.1:0-45773 GCA_039025455.1 Pseudomonadota bacterium
GGGCCTTCCCAAGCCGGTTCCGTGGCGCGAAGTGTTTGTCTATTCGCGCAGGGTCGAAGGCATTCACTTGCGCTCTGGCGCGGTCGCGCGCGGGGGCTTGCGCTGGTCCGACCGGCGCGACGATTTCCGCACCGAAGTGCTGGGTCTGATGAAGGCGCAGCGTGTGAAGAACGCCGTGATCGTGCCGGCTGGAGCAAAGGGCGGGTTCTACCCCAAGCAACTCCCCTCGCCAGCGAAGGATCGCGAGGGTTGGGCCGCCGAAGGCAAGGCAAGCTATCAGGTTTTCATCCGCACGCTGCTCTCGATCACTGACAACATTGTCGATGACAAAGTGGTCCACCCCGAGGGCGTTGTGATCCATGACGGCGAGGACCCCTATTTCGTTGTCGCCGCCGATAAAGGCACCGCAACATTCTCCGACATTGCCAATGGCATCGCAGAAGAGAGAGGCTTCTGGCTCGATGACGCTTTCGCGAGCGGCGGGTCGAACGGCTATGATCACAAGGCGATGGGCATCACCGCGCGCGGGGCGTGGGTCTCGGTGCAGCGCCACTTCCTCGAAATGGGCGTCAATGTGCAGTCCGATCCGGTCAGCGTGGCCGGGTGCGGGGATATGTCTGGCGACGTGTTCGGCAACGGGATGCTGCTGTCCAAGGCGATCAAGCTGGTCGCCGCGTTCGATCACAGGCACATCTTTATCGATCCCGATCCCGATCCGGCAAAGAGCTGGAAAGAGCGCAAGCGGCTGTTCGATAAGGACCGTTCCAGCTGGGACGACTATGATAAAGAGCTGATTTCCAAGGGCGGCGGCGTGTTCGCGCGCGATGCGAAGAGCGTCGACCTGTCCGATGAAGCGCGCGAAGTGCTGGGCATTGATCAAGCTGAAATCGACCCAGATGCCCTTGTCAGCGCGATTGTAAAATCGCCGGTCGACCTGTTCTGGTTCGGCGGTATCGGCACTTACATCAAAGCTGAGCAAGAGAGCGACAGCCAGGTCGGCGATCCGGCCAATGATGCCTTGCGCGTCAATGCGAGCGACGTGCGCGCCAAGGTCATCGGCGAGGGCGCGAACCTTGGCGTGACGCAGGCCGGGCGGATTGCCTTCGCCATGGCGGGCGGACGCATCAACACCGACTTCATCGACAATTCCGCTGGCGTTGATTGCTCGGACAACGAAGTGAACATCAAGATCGCGCTCGCTTCGGCCCGGCGCGCGGGCAAGCTTTCGGACAAGAACCGCAACGCCTTGCTCGAAACGATGACTGACGAGGTTGCCGAAATATGCCTCGAAGACAATCGCTTGCAAGCGCTGGCTCTGTCGATTGCCGAAGCCGGGGGCGCGGACGCAACCCCGTCTTTTGTAGGGCTGATCGAGCGGCTTGAGGAGCAAGGCGCGCTCGACCGTCTCACCGAAGGGCTGGCTTCGGGCGAAGCCCTGATCCGCCGTGCAGGCGATGGCCGGGGGCTTACCCGGCCAGAGCTTTCTGTGCTGTTGTCCTCGACCAAACTGGTTTTGCAGGACGCCATCGAAGCGAGCGATTTGCCCGAAGACCCCGCGCTTGAAGAAACCCTGCTTGGCATGTTCCCCGAGGCAATGCGAAAGGCCCATGGCCAGCAAATCCGCGAACACCGCCTGCGCCGCGAGTTGATCGCGACCGAGCTTGCCAACCGGATCATCAACCGGCTCGGCCTTCTGGTGCCGTTTGAACTGGCCGAAGAGGAAGGCGTGGGTCAGAACGCGATCGCCAAGGCCTTTGTCGCGGTTGATCAATTGCTCGATCTCGGCGCGTTGTGGCGCAGGATCGATGCGGCCGACATTTCTGAAAGCACGCGACTGTTCCTGTTCGATCGGGTCTCGAACGCGCTGCAAGGGCACATGGCCGATCTGCTTCGCGCAGGGGTCGCCAAAGACGGTGCATCCGCGATGACAGATGAGCTGAAATCCGGCGTGAGTGAACTTGCCAAGGCAGCGGACAGCTTGCTGACGGGCGAATCGCGCGAACAGGCCGACAGCATGCTGGCAGAGCTGACCGAAGCGGGCACACCCGATGATCTGGCACGACAAGTGGTGCAATTGTTCAATCTCGACGGCGCCGTCGGCCTCGCGAAACTCGCCGGTAAGGCAGGGGTTTCGCCAACGAGGTTGACCGATGCGTTTGGTGAGCTGGGCGTGCGGCTCGGGCTGGACTGGGCGCAAAAGACCGCTTCGCTGATGGAGCCGACCGATATCTGGGAGCGCTTGCTCGTCGCTGGACTGGCGCGCGATCTTCAGCAGATGCGGCTTGAATTCCTGCGCCGCCTGATGCGTCGCAAAGGCGCAAAGAACAATCCGCTTGGCGCGGTTGAGAGCTGGGCGAAGGAAAACGAGGCCGCGATCCGCCAGTTCAAGGCAATGATCGTGCGGGCGCAGGCACAAAATCCGGTGGCCGCGGCGGTTCTGGCGCAGATCGCGAGCCAGGCGCGCAATCTGCTGGAGAATTGATCGCGTCTTCTGATGCGCCTCTTGGCTTGACGCGGCACTCCATTTGCGAGAATTCGCGCAGTCATGGGAAGCGACCAGACCGGATCAGCGCAATCGGCTGACATCGTAATCGTCGGCACCGGCCATGGCGGCGCACAGGCGGCCATTGCGCTCAGGCAACAAGGCCACGAGGGCACGATCATGATGATCGGGCGCGATGCTGTGCCGCCCTATGAGCGCCCGCCTCTGTCCAAGGAATATCTCGCCGGAGACAAACCGTTCGAGCGGATTATGATCCGGCCCGAAAAGTTTTGGGCGGACAAAGGCGTGGAATTGCGGCTTGGTAGCGCGGTTTCCGAGATTGACTGGATGGCGCACCGCGTAACGCTCACCGATGGCAGCACTGTGGGTTATCGCAAGCTGATCTGGTCGGGCGGGGGCGATCCCCGGCGGCTGTCTTGCACCGGCGCCAATCGCAAAAACGTGTTCTATGTCCGCGACAAGGGCGACGCCGATGCGATGATGGCCGCGCTTGAAGCCGGGGCGAAGAAGGCGGTCGTGATCGGCGGCGGCTATATCGGCCTCGAAGCGGCGGCGGTTTTGCGCAAGCTGGGCTGCGAGGTCACTCTGGTCGAAACCATGGACCGCTTGCTCGCAAGGGTCGCGGGCGAGGATCTGTCGCAATTCTACGCCGATGAACACCGGCGTCAGGGCGTCGAGATATTGCTCGAAACCTCGGTCACCGAGATTCATAGTGAGGGCCAAGTGGCGAGCGGGGTCGAGCTCGATAATGGCGAGGTTCTGCCCTGCGACATGGTGGTGGTCGGCATCGGGATCGTCCCGGCAGTCGGCCCGCTGATCGCGGCGGGAGCGGCGGGATCGAACGGGGTCGATGTGGACGAGTTCTGCCGCACCACTCTCGATGACATTTACGCGATTGGTGATTGCGCCGCGCATGCCAACCCATACGCCGATCAAAGCGTGATCCGGCTCGAATCGGTTCAAAACGCGCACGATATGGCGAACACAACGGCGCGCGCGCTTATGGGCGACAAGCAGCCTTACGAAGCGCTGCCGTGGTTCTGGTCGAACCAATATGATCTCAAACTACAGACCGCCGGCTTGAACCTGGGATATGACGCGACGGTGCTGCGCGGTGATCCCGAAGCGCGCAAATTCACCGTGGTCTATCTTAAGGAAGGCGTCCCGATTGCCTTCGACTGCGTCAATACGATGAAGGACTATGTGCAGGGCACCAAGATGCTTAAAGGCGGAGCCGACAAGATTGACCCGGACTTGCTCGCCGACACCGATGTGCAGCTTAAAGAGCTGATTTAAGCCCTGAGCCGCGCCAGCGCCCAGTCCGCCGCCTCTGCCACCACGGGGTCAGGATCGTCCTTCAAGACCTCAACCGGAGCAACCAGCGTCTGATCGGCGCTGTTACCCGCCGCATAGAGGCAATTGCGCACAAAGCGGTTGCGCCCGATCCGCTTTATCGGTGAGCCAGAGAACACCTTGCGAAACCCTGCATCGTCCAGCCCGAGCAATTCGGCGAGCTTTGGCGCAACCAATTCGGCGCGAGGCAGAAATTCGCGCGCTGCGTGCGCCGTGGCGGCAAACTTGTTCCAAGGGCACACCGCAAGACAATCATCGCAGCCATAGATGCGATTGCCCAAAGCCTCGCGGAATTCTTCGGCAACCGGGCCTTTGTGCTCGATTGTGAGATACGAAATGCAGCGCCGTGCATCGAGTTTATAGGGCGCGACAAAGGCGTCCGTGGGGCACGAATCCAAGCAAGCGCGGCACGATCCGCATTGGTCGCGCTGCGGCTCAGAAGGGGCCAGATCAAGTGTGGTGTAAATCGCACCCAGAAACAGCCAACTGCCGTGGTCGGGGCTGACCAGATTGGTGTGCTTGCCCTGCCATCCGATCCCCGCCGCCTCGCCCAGCGGCTTTTCCATCACCGGCGCGGTGTCGACGAAGACCTTGACCTCCGCCCCCGGTTCCTCGGCGACAATCCACCGCGCGAGCGCTTTCAGGCGCTTTTTCACGACATCGTGATAATCCTTGCCCTGCGCATAGACCGAGATGCGCGCGCGATCGCTCGCATTGGCAAGCACCAAGGGATCATGCGCTGGAGCATAACTCATTCCAAGCGCGATGACGCTGCGCGCCGCGGGCCATAGAGACTGGGGTGAACGACGATGCTCGAGCCGCGTCTCCATCCACTCCATCGAGCCATGATAACCTTCGCCCAGCCACTCTTCGAGCCGCCTTGCGCGGGTCGCATCCTCGGCCGCGCTGGCGATCCCGCAGGCTGCAAAGCCAAGCGCGCGCGACTGCGCTTCCAACCGCCGGGCTAGCGGCTCCACGGACGGGATAGTTTCCGCGCCGTTAACCATACTTGGGGTTGCTCCCGTTTAGTCTCGCGCGTTAACCGTGGTTCTCATGCACATGGCGATAGGCGAACACATGACGGCGAGCAATCACGCCGCTCTTCCTGACAGCGACCAACCCCTCGCAATCGAGGCACGCGGCTTGCGCAAGAGCTTTGACGGTACGCGCGCGGTCGATGGCGTTGACTTGAGCGTGCCCGAAGGCGCGATCTACGGCGTGCTCGGCCCCAATGGCGCGGGCAAGACCACGACGCTGCGGATGCTGCTGGGCATTATTGACCCGGATGAAGGCGTGCGCCGCGTGTTCGGCCATGATCGCCCGCACGATATCGGCCGCCTCATCGGCTATCTGCCCGAAGAGCGCGGCCTGTATCCGGCGATGAAAGCGATTGAAGCGATTGCCTTTATGGGCGCGCTGCGCGGGTTACCGTTGGCCGAGGGGCGCATTCGCGGGCGCGAATTGCTCGAACGCCACGATCTTTCTCATGCCGCCGACCGCCAGATTCGTCAGCTGTCAAAGGGCATGGCGCAAACGGTGCAATTGCTCGGTACCCTCGTCCACCGCCCCAAGCTGGTGGTGCTGGACGAGCCGTTTTCGGGCCTCGATGCGATCAACCAAGGCAAGCTCGAAGGGATGATCCGCTCGCTCGCCGAGGATGGCGTGACGGTGATTTTCTCGACCCATGTGATCCACCATGCCGAGCGTCTGTGCGAAGGCGTGGCAATTATTGCGGGAGGCAAGGTGCCCTATGCCGGCAGTGTCGAGGCGGCGCGTGATCGTATTCCGGCGCAGGTCCGTTTGGAAACGCGGGCGCGCGAAGGCGCGTGGACCAAGGCTCTGCCCGATGATGCGCGGCGCGAAGGCGATTTCTTCACCTTCTCGCTGCCCGAATCCGGAGTTGAGCCGCTGTTGCGCACGCTGATCGAAGGGGAGGCGGGCATCCTGTCGCTCTCTATCGAACGCGCTGGCCTGCATGACGCCTTCGTCGCCATTGCGGGCGAAGCGGCGGCGCGCCAGCTCGAAGCGGACCAAGCGGGAGAGGCGGCATGAGCGCGTTTGATCAAAACGGTGTGGACGCCAAGCCGCGCCTCTCGCGCCTCGAAGCCGCATGGGTCATCGCACGGCGGGACTTCATCGCTGTGCTGTTCAGCCGCGCCTTCCTGTTCTTCTTGCTCGGCCCGCTCTTTCCCGTAATCGTCGGCGGATTGGCGGGCAGCATTGGCGGACAGGTCTCGCGCGATGCCGTCACCATCGAAATCGGTGTCGCCATGAGCGAGGCAGACAACGCCGCAATGCTGGCTGCGGCGAGCACTTTGCGAGAGCAGGTGAGCGGATCGGTTCCGGCTTTCTCAGCTGTGGAAGAGGCTGCGGGAGACCCGCAATTCGATGCGCGCGCCTTCCTCGAAGAGCGACGCGGGAATTACGCCGCGATTGTCATCGGCACACCGTCTGCGCCTGAAATCGTCGGCACGCAGGGGCAGATCCAGCGCCTTCGCGGGCCGGTCAGCCTGATCGCGACCGAGGCCTTGCGCGATACGCCGACCGATTTCCCCGACATCGCCCAAAGCGAAGTAACCAGCAGCGCCGCTTCGGAACGCTCCAACCGCATCCGCACCGCACAGGCCGCGCAAATGGTGCTGTTCCTGCTCACAATGCTGCTTGCGGGAATGGTGCTCTCCAACCTCGCCGAGGAAAAAGGCAACAAGATCATCGAAATCCTCGCTGCCGCGATCCCGATGGACGCGGTGTTTATGGGCAAGCTGTTCGCGATGCTGGGCGTGTCCTTCGTCGGCATATTCGTCTGGGGCATGGCAGGCTGGGGCTTTTGGGCCGTGGCCGAGGACGCCATCGCCACCGTCACGCAGACCGATTATCGCAACATGCCCGGACCAGCCGTGGGATGGCCGCTCTTTCTCGCGCTTGGCGTGGTCTATTTCTCCATGGCCTATCTTCTGCTCGGTTCGCTGTTCCTGACCATCGGCGCAATGGCCAGCACGGTGCGCGAAGTGCAGACCATGTCGATGCCGGTCACGATGATGCAGCTGATGGTGTTTTTCCTTGCCGCAGCGACGCTGACACCGGCAGGCGCATGGATGGAGCCCTATGCCATCGCCTTCCCGCTATCCTCGCCCTTTGCAATGCTGGCGCGCGCGGCGCTCGATGAGACTGTGTGGATTCACGCGGCGGCGCTCGTTTGGCAGGCGGTATTTGTTGTGCTGTTTGTCAAAGGCGGATCGATGCTGTTCCGCAAGCGGGTGATGAAGTCGGGCAGCGGCGGACGCGAGAAGAAACGGCGCGGCTGGGGCAGGGGTGCACCCGCAAATGCCCCCTCGAACGTTACGGCAACCGAGCCTGCCGAATAGGTCGCTAATCGCAACTTACTATTGACACCTGTGTCAGTTAGGGCAGGATGGATTATGGAGAGGGAAGACGCGGCAAAGACCGCCTGTCTCCCGGGAGGAGAAACAGACATGGCCACCATCGCCCCAAAGCGTCCCGAAGTCCGCTCAAGCCCGACCGCCTATGCCGCGCTAAAGGAGCATTTCGAAGCGCATCCGGAAGAGCGCCCGCATCACGAGCACAAATGGGACCTGAGCCGCTCGGACATTTATTTCGAGGACAAGTGGCAACCGATCGCCACCGAAATGCAGAAAGCAGGCCCGCTCCACTATATCCCGGACAGCCCGTTTGGACCCTATTGGTCGGTCGTCGGCCATAAGGCGATCCAGCATATCGAGGCTTTGCCTGACATTTTCTCCTCAAGCTGGGAATATGGCGGCATAACCATCCTCGATCGGCTTAGCGACGAAGAACTGGCCGAGGCGGGCACTGATCGGCGCGAGCTGCCGATGTTCATCGCGATGGATCGCCCGCAGCACACCGGACAGCGCCGCACGGTCGCTCCCAAATTCACCCCTTCGGGCATGGCTGAAATGGAGCCGGAAATCCGTCAACGGACCGGCGAGTTGCTGGATTCGCTCCCGCGTGGCGAAACGTTCGATTGGGTCGACAAGGTTTCGATCGAGCTGACAACAGGCATGCTCGCCATCCTGTTCGGCTTCCCTTGGGAAGATCGCCGCATGCTGACCTTCTGGTCCGACTGGTCAGGCGACACCGAGCTTGCGACCGTGCGGGAGCTCGACGAGATGCGCTGGGGCTTCCTTCACGAAATGGCAGCCTATTTCCAGTCGCTCTGGATCGAACGCACACAGGACAAAGAGCCGGGCAACGATCTCATCAGCATGATGATCCATTCCGAGGCGATGAACCAGATGCGCCCCGAAGAGTTCATGGGCAACCTCGTCCTGCTGATCGTGGGCGGCAACGACACGACCCGCAATTCGATGAGCGGATTTGTTCACGCACTCGATAAATTCCCCGACCAGCGCAAGGTCTTCGAGGAAAACCCCGACGTCATCCCGAACGCGGTGCAGGAAATGCTGCGTATGCAAACGCCGCTGGCGCATATGCGCCGGACCTGCACCGAAGACACCGAAGTGTTTGGCCAGACTATCAAGAAGGGCGAGAAGGTCATTCTTTGGTATCTTGCCGCCAATCACGAAGAGACGGTGTTCGAAGATCCGCACACGCTCGACCTGAGGCGGGATAACGCCAAGCGGCACATCGCCTTTGGTTACGGCATTCACCGCTGTGTCGGCGCGCGTCTGGCAGAATTGCAGCTGCGCATTCTGCTCGAAGAAATGCACAAGCGCCGGATGCGGGTGCATGTTGCAGGCGATGTGGAGCGGGTTCGCGCCAATTTCGTCCACGGATTTCGCAAGCTCGAAGTGGAAATCACTGAATTCTAAGAGCGGCGTAACTGCCCACTTGCCCAAGGTGAAACTTTTCGGGCTTTTTCGACGTATTGGGGATAGGAACTCCTCGAATGTCGGGAATGAACAGCCATGCCTTTTGAACTCACACATCGCCGCACCTTCCTCGCCGGATGCGCCATCGCCGCAGCCATGCCGGTTCTCGCAAGCTGCGGGGAATCAACCGCTCATGCGCGGGCAAAGGGCAATTTCCGGGTCAAAAAGACCGATGCGCAATGGCGCCGGATTCTGACCAGGTCTGAATATAATGTGCTGCGGAAAGCCGCCACCGAGCGCGCATGGACTTCGCCGCTCAACAAGGAAAAGCGACGCGGCACCTATGTCTGCGCGGGCTGCAAAAACCGGATTTATTCCTCGGCTCACAAATATGACAGCAAGAGCGGGTGGCCCGCTTTCTACAAAGCGATTGATCGCGGCGCGGTGCGCACCTCGACCGACTACAAGCTCGGCTATCCGCGCCAGGAAGTGCACTGCGCCGATTGCGGCGGGCATTTGGGTCACATTTTTGGCGACGGTCCAAAGCCAACCGGCAAGCGTCATTGCATTAACGGCGTCGCTATGGACTTTATTCCGGCTTAGGCCGGATGGGGACTTTATTCCGGCTTAGGCCGGATGGGGACTTTGTTCCGGCTTAAACCAGCAGCCTCAAGTCACTCGCTCAATCATCAAGCAGAGCCGGCGCCTGTAGCCGCGCAGCGAGGCGAGCGAAATCGCCCAGCGACAACGTGTCTTCGAACACCACGCCATATTGGCTGTCGCGCCGCCAACGGACCTTTGCCCGCACTTCCCTGAATTCCTCAGCCCCCTCGCCGCCTTTGATGCGCAAGTTTTGCTGAATCGCGAGCCGCTCTTCGCACTCGAACCGCGCGCCTTGCTGGGAGAGGTTTTCGACAATAGCCTCGCCGCTGTAGGTGAGGGAATTGATCGAAATCGGAAAACAGACCCCAAGGCGCAAGCCACGCTTGGGATATTCGCCCGCTTCGTTGATCAGCTTCTCGACATTCAGCGGTTTGGCGAAGGTAAAGCCCGCCTCTTGACCGCGTGCCCATACGCGCTGGATTTCATAGCTGCCGCCATTGGGCATTTGCAGTTCGAAGCTATCGCCAGAGGGGCATGCGTGGAACAGCCGGACGCTGATGCCGGTTTCTGAAATGTCGCGAATAACGCACACAAACTCGCCTTGCGCAGCGACCAGCCGCGCAGCTTTAATCAGCAGCGTAAAGCGCGGGGCAGCGCGTTGATCCGCGCCCCGATCAGCGTTGACGACCTCGTCTTCGGCCGGCTCGCTTTCCGCGCATGCATTGATTGCAGAGTGTTCCATCACGGGTTGCCTTGCCGATGCCCGCGCCCGTTTGAGAGCACAGAAATCGGGTTTGCCTCTGACTTGCCAGCCTCTGCCGTAGCGGAAAATGTGTTAAAGCGAGCATAATGTAACGCACCAAGTTACACGCGCTGCCACCACGGTTCCTCATGGCAGCCAAGGTTCGAACGTCCAAACCGAGCGCAGATCATTCGAAACGCAAGCAATTCTATGAGGCAATTGATGGACTTGGGTCTGGTGCGGGTGGCGGGACTCGAACCCGCACGATCAAAAGATCAGGGGATTTTAAGTCCCCGGCGTCTACCATTCCGCCACACCCGCCCTGGCGGCCCATTGGCCATGAGGCGAACGCCGCGATAGCCAGCGCATTCGCGCCTAGCAAGCGGGCGAACCTTGCACCTTACCCTTTCACCCTCCACTTAGCGTGCGATTGCTCCGGTGAGGCAAGTCAGGGGACGCCAAATGGCAAGCGAAGTTGTTGAGACGATCCAGCCAGCCGTAACCTTGCTGGGCCTCGGGATCGGAGCGGCTCTTGTCTCGCGCGCCTGCAAACTCAATCCGATTGTCGGCTATCTCGGCCTGGGCCTCGGGCTCTCGGCCCTTGGTTTTGCGGATGATTTCAGTGGGCCGGTCGTGGCGACCTTGGCTGAAGCTGGCGTTATGTTTCTGCTGTTCAACCTCGGGCTGCATTTCTCGCTTGGGCGGATCAGGGCCGAAGCTGCGAACATTTTCGGCTTTGGCAGTCTGCAGATGCTGGTCGCGGGCGGCGGATTTTCCGCTCTGTTTTTCGTAATGGGCCTGCCAACCGAATTCGCGATTATCGGCGGGTTCGCCATGGGGCTGTCCTCCACCGCCGTGGTGATCGGGCTGATCCGCGAGCGCGATCAGGACGATTGCCCCGTCGGGCGCGCGGCGCAATCGATCCTGATCTTTCAGGATATCGCCGCGATTCTCTTGCTGGTCGCAGCAGGCGCGCTTGGAGGCGGGGGCGCAATGGCTCCGGCACTGGGCCTTGCCGGACTGAAAGCGCTGGCCGCGTTTGGCGTCGCAGTTCTATTCGCGCGCTTTCTCACCGAGCCGCTCTTCCGGCTGATCGCGCGGGTGGGCAGCAGCGAGGTCTACACCGCCACCGCTTTGTTCATCGCGCTCGCCGCCGGGTGGGCGACGGGCGTGGCGGGATTGTCGCTGACACTCGGCGCGTTCCTTGGCGGGATGGCTGTGGCGGATTCGCGCTATCGCATCATGGTCCAGACCGAGATTGACGCCTTTCGCGGGTTGTTCCTCAGCTTCTTCTTCATCTCGGTCGGCCTGTCGATCAACCCAACCCTGCTGGCCGAAAACTGGCTGTGGGTGATTGGGGCTGCGCTGGGGCTGATCACGATCAAATGCGGTCTCAACGTGCTTGCAGGCCTCGCCAATCGCTGGTCGGCGCCGGGGTCGATTCAGCTCGGCTTTCTGCTCGGCCAAGGAAGCGAGTTTGCGCTGGTCCTTTTCGCTCTTCCAGCGGTCGCGGGTCTGGTCGAGCCGCGCCTGCTTTCGATCCTCGTTACTGCCATAGCGATCAGCCTCGCGGTGACCCCGCTGGTCTCGAATATCGGGCGCAAGCTCGCGGGCAAGCTGCGCGCTGGCCCGGCAGATCAGAAGCTGGAAGGCGACGATGCGCCGGTGGTGATCATCGGGCTTGGTCCCTCAGGGCGCGCGGTTGCCGATGCGCTGCGGTTCAACGACATCGGCTATCTCGCGATTGAGGCCAATCCGCAGCGGTTCGAGCTGGCGCGCGCCGATGGTTATCACGTGCATCAGGCCAACCCCGCCGATCCGCGCAGCTGGGACGCAATCGGCATGGCCAAGCGCGAGGTTCTGGTGGTGGCAACCGGCAATGTCGATGTGTCACGCGAGCTCACCCCGCTGGTCGATGAGCGCCTTCCTAACATGGTTCGCGTGATCGCTGTTCCTGGTCAGCAATATATCGAGGAGTTTACCGAGCTCGGCCTGATGCCGGTGGACACGTCAGCTCCGCGCGGCAGCGAACAGATCGTCGAAATGGTGTTCAGCGCGCTCGGCCGGACGCGCAGGCTCCCGGTTGCCAATCTCACCGATGAAGAAGCCGCCTACGAATACGCGTAGGCAAAGCCGCAAGGGTCAGTCGTTGAGGCGCTTGCGAATTTCCTTACCCGCTTTGAAATAGGGCACCCGCTTGGCCGGAACGCTGACGCTTTCGCCGGTGCGCGGGTTACGACCCGTGCGCGCTTCGCGCTCGCGCGTCGAAAACGCACCAAAGCCGCGCAGCTCCACCCGGCCGCCTTCGGCCAGTCGCTGAGCAATCTCGTCGAAGAAGATGTCGACCACCTGCTCGACTTCTTCGGCGCGCAATTCCGGATTGTCTTTGTGCAATTCGTTGAGCAATTCGGATCTGATCATTCCGACCTCCCATTGGCCGACAAACCCTTGTGCAAAGCACTTTCAAGGCGTCTGGCTCATGCGGGCAGCCATCTCGGGCAAGTCCCGCTGTTAAATCCGCACCCCGACCCGAGAGGCGTTGTCCTGCGTAAATCATGCCAGAGTGCTGCGAAAGCTGCAAGCGTGGCGGGTGTGTTGAAAGGGCTGAATCCGCCGGAAATAGTTGGAAACCCCATATCTATGGGAGCTTACACGGTTAACTGTGCTCCAAAAGCCGCGACAAATCGAGGCCCAGGCGCTTCATCCGCTCGCGGATTTCAGGCCATTCCTGCTTCAAAAACTGGTCGCGCTCGTTTTCGCGCAGACGGTCCGCCGCGCCGATGACGACATACATGCCGACGCCGCGTTGGACTTCGACAAGGCCGTCATTCTGGAATTGTTGATAGGCTTTGGCCACTGTCAGCGGGTTCGCACCCTGCTCGGCCGCCAAAGCGCGGACCGATGGCAGCATCTTTCCCTCGGGATAAATGCCTTCAATAATCGCCGCCGCGATTTGATCGCGCAGCTTGAGATAGACAGGTCGGCTTTGGCTCATAGCATCCTCACAAGGTGCCTCAGTGCCATAATACAGCCATGCGCGTCAAGGAGCGGGGATGAGCCGGAATTACAACAAATGCTTCACAGGGGTCCAACAATCGCTAGGGTGCGCACCGCACCGGCCCCGAGGGAGGGCCGCGATAGAGATAAAACGGGGATCTGATTCAAATGGGCGAGCTTAAAGACCTGGCGTTGTGGAACTACGCCGATTGGGCGGCGCTTGTCGCCTCATTGGTGCTAGGCGGGTTTTTGATTGCGGGTGCTCTCGCCATCACCCGGCCCAAAGAAGAAGTTCTCGGACATCCCAAGGGCCTTTATATGCTCTTCTTCGCCGAGATGTGGGAGCGCTTTTCCTATTACGGCATGCGCGCGCTGCTGATCCTCTACCTTGTCGAACACTGGATGTTTTCGGACAGCAAATCGACACTGATCTACGGTGCTTATGGCAGCTTGGTTTATATCACTCCCGTGCTTGGCGGCTGGCTGGCCGACCGGTATCTGGGGCAACGCAAGGCGGTGCTGTTCGGCGCGATCCTGCTGACACTGGGCCACTTCTTCATGGCTTTCGAAGGCGATGGGTCCGGCTTTGAAAATGATTCAACGATCAACATCTTCTGGCTTGCGCTTGCATTGATCATCGTTGGTTCTGGTTTCTTGAAAGCCAACATCTCTGTGCTTGTGGGGCAGCTTTATTCGCGCACCGATATCCGCCGCGACAGCGCTTACACCATATTCTACATGGGCATTAACCTTGGCGCCGCCGCTGGCGTTTTGATCGCCGCTTATCTGGGCTCCGAAGTGAGCTGGGCGCTCGGCTTTGGTCTTGCCGGTTTTGGTATGTTGCTCGGGCTCGTCGTGTTCATCTTTGGCAAGAGCTTGCTGCGCGGCAAAGGTGAAGCGCCCGATCCCGCAAAGCTCCAACAAAAGTTTGGCGGCATTACCACCGAATGGCTGGTCTATCTGTTCGGGATCGCGGGGGTCGGCCTGATCTGGTTCCTGATCCAGTATCAGGAAGCCGTGGGCTGGATTCTGCTCGTATCGGGCATCCTGCTGTTGGCCTATGTCCTCTATCTCGCGCTTTACGACCTGGAGGATGAAAGCGGAGCGAAGAGCCAAGGCGGATCGAAATCGGTGTTCTTCGCCGGTATCGCCACGCTGCTGGCAACGACGGCCTATATGATCGTTCAGCAGGGTGTCGGCGATTTCGGCTATGCAGGGCTGGCCATCGGTATCGCAATTGTGATCGCCGCCTGCTTCATGGAGGCGCGTCAGTCGATCAACTATGCGCGCGACCGTGTCTTTGCGATGATCTTCATCGTGCTTCTGATGCCCCTGTTCTGGGGCCTTTTCGAGCAGGGCGGCGGTTCGATGAACCTGTTCACCGATCGCTATGTTGATCGCGGCGGTATTCCGACACCGTTCTTCCAGTCGATCAACCCGATTTACATCATCCTGCTCGCGCCGCTTTTCGCGATGCTGTGGCAATTCCTTGCCCAGCGCGGGAAGGACCCATCGGCGATTGCCAAGATGGGCATGGGCATCGTGCAGATGGGCCTCGCCTTTGTGGTGATGGTCTGGGGCGCGGCAAATTTCAGCGTGACCAGCGCGGAGGGTGTCATCCTTCTGCCAGTCGCGTTCGTGTTCCTGCACTACCTGCTCGCCACCACGGGTGAACTTTGTCTCTCCCCCGTCGGACTGTCCGCAATGAACCGGCTGTCAAAGCGGCATATGGCCAGCCTGATGATGGCGGCGTTCTTCTTTGGCACCGCTGGCGGCAACTTTGTTGCAGGCGCGATGGGTTCGCTGATGGGTGAGGGCGAAGGCGGCGAGATGACTCGCGAGGCCGCATTGGAAATCTATTGGGCCATGGGACTCGTCGCGGTTGGCGTGGGCTTGTTCGTCATGGTCATCAGCCCGTTGATCAAGAAGTTGATGCATCTCGACGCGCTGACAGACGATGTTGTTGACGATGATTTGCTTGGTCAGGCTGAAGCCGGTCTCGAAGTGCAAGAAGGCGGAATGCGCCCTGCTGTGCGGGACTAAGTCACTGGGAATGTTATAAAGTTACATTGACAGACCTGGTGTCAAACAAAGTAGACAAACCTCGAATTTCGGGTCATGGCTGCGCCATCTTGAAATTTGGGGAGCTGCTTGATGGGTATGCGATTCAACAAAGCGGGGCTGGCTAGAACGACGGCAATAATAGGCGCGTTCGCGCTCGCGGCTTGCACAACGACTGGCACATCGGGCGGCCAAACCGCCGCGGCGGCAGAAGCCGAGGACGATGACGGCAAATTTGCTGCCATGACCGAGGCCGAAGGGCCTTACCCCTCCACCTATTCGCCCTATCCCGGTGAGGATACTCTGATCATTCCGGTGACCGTTTATGACGGTTTGGGCGGCGAATGGCAGAATGGTTGGGTCCATTTCAAGGACGGCAAAATCGCTGCGGTTGGCGGCCCGACCACTCCTCCACCGGACGCTGCAGTCACAATCAGCGGAGTCGGCAAGGCGGTCACTCCGGGCATCATCGACATCCACTCGCACCTTGGCGATTATCCATCGCCCGGCGTTGACGCTCATGCTGACGGCAACGAAGCAACCAGCCCGACCACACCCGATGTCTGGGCCGAGCATTCTGTCTGGCCACAAGACCCCGGCTTCAGCCGCGCAATGGCCAATGGCGGGATCACCTCGCTGCAAATTCTGCCCGGCTCCGCCAACCTGATGGGCGGGCGCACCGTCACACTCAAGAATGTGCCCAGCCGCACAGTCCAGGGGATGAAGTTCCCCGGTGCTCCCTATGGCTTTAAGATGGCATGCGGTGAGAACCCCAAACGCGTTTATGGACGGCGCGGGCGCAAACCTTCGACACGGATGGGCAATTTCGCGGTCAATCGCCAGACCTGGTACGACGCGATCGACTACGCCAACAGGGACGCTGACGATCGTCGCCGCGACCTTGCGAAAGAAACACTGGCGGGCGTTTTGGCAGGCGACATACTGGTCCACAACCACTGCTATCGCGCCGATGAAATGGCGTTGGTGATGGATATGGCCAAGGAGATTGGGTACAAAGTCACCGCTTTTCACCATGCGGTTGAAAGCTACAAAATCGCCGACCTGCTGCGCGAAAACGGGGTTTGCAGCGCCATCTGGGCCGATTGGTACGGCTTCAAGATGGAGGCCTATGACGGCATCCTCGAAAACGCGGCCTTGCTGCAAAAGGAAGGCGCCTGCGTTGTCATCCACTCCGATGACGCCAACGACATCCAGCGCCTAAACCAGGAAGCGCGCAAAGCTCAAAAGGCAGGCCTTCGCCTCGGCATCGACATCTCGAACGGCACTGCGATCCAGTGGATCACCCACAACGCCGCCAAAGCGATGGGTATCGACGGCATGACCGGCAGCCTTGAACCCGGCAAGATGGCCGATCTGGTGCTTTGGAACGGTGACCCGCTCAGCGTCTATTCACGCCCCGAGAAAGTCTGGATCGACGGTGCGCTGATGTTCGATGCAACCGACCGCAAGCGGCGTCCGGTGAGCGACTTCGAGCTTGGTCAACCCGGCGAAGGAGACGTGAAATGAGGGACATTGTGAACGCCGCCCTGCTGGGCGCAGCATCCGCACTCGTCATCGCTGCCAGCCCCGCCTCGGCGCAAGACTTCATCATCGCAGACGCGACACTCGTCATCGGTGACGGAAGCGAGCCAATCGAAGATGGCATTGTTGTCGTCGAGGATGGCAAAGTTGCCTATGCTGGCGCATCTGACGGGCGTTCTTACGAAACAGATCAGGTGATCGATGCCAACGACGCTTATGTCACGCCTGGCATCTTCGCGACTGTTACAACTCTGGGAATCTGGGATGTCGGCGCGGTTAGTGAATCGAACGACACCCGCGCGGGAGGCTCTCCGTTCAGCGCGGCACTGGACACCGCGCCCATAGTGAACCCCAATTCGCAACAACTGATGATCCACCGCGCCGCCGGCGTCACGCGGGCCGCTACATCGACGGTGCCCTCGGGCTCAATCTTTGCAGGGCAAGGCGCGATCATTGATCTGGCAAGCGATGGCGATCCGATCACCAAAGCGCGGGCATTCCAGATGGTGGATCTCGGCGAAGGCGGTGCCAACCGCGCTGGTGGCAGCCGCGCTTCGACTTACACTTTGTTCCGGGCGTCCTTGCGCGAAGCTCAGGCCCTGATCGGGGCGCGAGGCACCCCGCAAACCACCGAAATCGCCAAGGGCGAAGACGTGATGCTCAACCGCTTTGACGCGGAAGCTTTGGTTCCGGTAGTGCGCGGACAGCAAAAGCTCTTTGTCGCTGTAGAGCGGGCATCGGATATTCGCAGCGCGCTCGGGCTAAAGCGCGAGTTTTCAGACCTCGACATGGTGCTCGTCGGCGCGAGCGAAGGCTGGATGGTCGCGCGCGAGATTGCGGCTTCGGGTGTTCCGGTGATCGCCGACAGCCTCGACGATTTGCCTGACTCGTTTGCCGAGCTTGGCGCGACGCAAAGCAATGTCGGGCGGATGACAAATGCCGGCGTCAAAGTCGCGCTCAATGCATCCTCCATGCGCAACCCGCGCATCTTGCCACAGCACGCCGGCAACCTCGTCGCTCTCACGCGGGTGCCCGGCGCGGATGGGCTAAGCTGGGGGCAAGCCTTTGCCACGATCAGTTCTATCCCCGCCTCGATCAGCGGGATGGATGGCAAGGCGGGTGTCTTAAAAAGCGGCGCGTTGGGCGATGTCGTAATCTGGGATGGCGATCCGCTGGAAATCGGTTCAGTCCCGACCCGCGTATTCATCAGCGGGATCGAGCAGAATCTCGCAAATCACCAGAGCCGTTTGAAAGAGCGCTATCTCGATCTAGACGAGAGTGATTTGCCCAAAGCCTACGATTGGTGAGGCTGCTGGCCCCCGGTTGAGCCCAGCGGCTGATCAGAGGGCCATTGCCCGCGCGCCTCTCCATCTTCGAACAGGTGCTCTGCGCCCCACTCGGCCATTTCACGGTAGAGCGGCACCAAAGCGTGGGCGCTCGGCGTCAATATGTAGCGCGCACGTTTGCCGGTGGGTGGCTCGCGCTCCATCAACCCGGCTTCCAACAGGATCGACAGCCGCGAGGTCAGCGCGGCGCGATTGATGCCGAGCCGGTCGACAAATTGCTCGAACCGGTCCGCGCCCAGAAACGCCTCCCGCAAGATCATCAACACCCAGCGATCCCCCAGCAACCGCGCTGCGCGGCCAATCGGGCACGGAGAGGTGGAGGGGCGGTAGGTCTTCATATTGCGGTCTGTATATCAGACTTGCGCGATGCGCTGGCAAGGGGCATAACATCTGGATTGCAGACTTATGCTGGAGAGCGCGATGACACAAGGCCGGTTCGCGTCGCCGGAAGCGGCAATCGCATATATGAAAAAGGTCGCGGTCAAACGCTCTGGCTTTTCCTCGTGGTGCGATGTTGAGCCGCTCAAGGTGTGGGAGGGATCAAGCGAATTGCTGCTCACCCTGCGCCCTGAAATGACCCAGCATCACGGCTTTGCCCATGGCGCAATCGTCGGGTTGATGGCGGACAATGCCTGCGCTTGGGCTGGAGCGTCGGTCGCAGGCGACGTCGTCACGGGGGGCTACAGCATCAATTTCTTGCGTCCGGCGCTCGGCCAAAGGCTGCGCGCCAAGGGCGAAGTCATCAAGCCGGGCAAGCGCCAGGTGGTGGTGCGCGGCGATGTCTGGGCCGAAAGCGATGATGCCGAGCCGACACACATTGCCATCGCTCAAGCGACAATAATTCCGACTGGTCGCACAGCCTAATCGAGTTGGTCTGTTTGTCAGGGCTATAGAGCGCTGCCCTTTGCTCTGTTACAAACGCACATGCATGTAACCCTGCTTGAGCTGATCGCGGCAAACGCAGCCTTGGTCGGCACGCATTTTGTCATGTCCCACCCACTGCGCGCAGTGCTGGTCAGATCGCTCGGCGATATCGGGTTTCAGATCATCTATTCGCTGGTCAGTCTCGCAACGCTTGCGTGGGTTTATTTCGCCTTCAAAGCCGCGCTGCCGGGCGATCTGCCAGGATCGGGAGAGATTGGCTGGGCGATTGCGACCTTTCTGACCTTGCCCGCGATGGTCCTGTTCGCCGGTTCGCTGATCGGCAATCCCGCAATGCCCACCCCGATGGCCGAGAGCCAAGCGCGCGCCGAGCCCAAGGGCGTGTTCCGCGTCACCCGCCACCCGATGATGTGGGGCTTTGCGCTGTGGGCGCTTTCACACATGGTTCTGCTCGCCAGCATGCGCACGATGATCACCGCCTTCGCGATGGGCACGCTCGCGCTGGTCGGCTCGCATATGCAGGATCGCAAGAAAGAGGCGCTGATGGGTGAGGCGTGGGAGCAGTGGGAGAGCCAAACGAGCTTCTGGCCGCGCTGGGGCGCGATTTTCAGCGTCGGGGCCCTGCCATGGACTGTAGGCCTGATCCTGTTCGTATTCCTGAGCTGGGCGCATTTGCCGATTGCCGGAATCCCCGCCGGGATCTGGCGCTGGTTTATGATCTAGGTCGATTACAGCCCCTGCTCGACCAGCCATTCCGACTGCGCGACCTGCGCTTGCGTATTGAATGACAGGTCATGGCCTACGCCTTCAAAGGATTGGAAAGTCGCCGTCGGTCCCGCTTTGGCCAGAGCGCGGCCATGATCGAAGGGGACAACCCGGTCGGCAGTGCCGTGCTGGACAAGCACTGGCATGGAGAGCTTGGGCACCTTGGCAGCGTTGTCGTAGCGGTCCTTGAGCAGAGCGCTGACCGGAAAGATCGGCAGCGCGTCGGACACAACCTCTGGCAGCGACAGGAACGGGGCAACCAGTATCAGCGCGCCTGCTTCAAATTCGGTCGCCATCTGGGTCGCAGTGCCTGATCCGATGGAATTGCCCATGATGATCGTGCGTGCTGGCGTCACGCCCTGGCTTTGCAAAAAGGCCATCGCCGCGCGCCCGTCGGTGTAGAACCCCTCTTCTGACGGCTCGCCCGGATTGCCGCCATAGCCGCGATAGGACACCAACAGCGCGCCATAGCCTTGGGTCGTCAACAGCGCCGTTTCTTCCGTCGCCGCGGCTAGGCTGCCGCCATTGCCGTGAAAAAACACGACAGTGGGCTGGTCGGCTTCCGGCGCGCGGTAATGCGCGTTGAGCGCGAGCCCGTCTGCTGTGTTCAGAGTGACAGCGGTAAAACCAGCCGCAGGATCGTGGCGATCCTGCGGCGCGGGATAAAGAAAACGTGCTTGAAACGCATAGAGCAGCGCCATGGCCGCGAGGTAGGCGAGCGCAACGCCGATGATGACGCGGATGGCAACGGCGGCCATCGCCTATTCGCCTTTGAAGTCTGGGCTGCGTTTCTCCATCAGAGCCGCAACCCCCTCTGCATGGTCACCGGTGTGGTGCATCATAGCCTGCGTGTTGGCCGCCATTTCCAGCGCAGTGTCGTAGCTGACCTGCTGACCCTGACGCATCAAGTTCTTAGCCTGGCGCAAAGCGTGCGGGGGCATCGCTGCGATCTTGTCGGCCAGACCGCGCGCTTCGCCGAGCAGTTCGTCATGCGGAACCACTCGGCTGACCAATCCCCATTCGAGAGCAGTGCCTGCGTCGATCACATCGCCGGTGTAGAACAGCTCCGCCGCGCGCGCTTGGCCGATAACACGCGGCAAAATCCATGTCCCGCCATCGCCCGGTATGATGCCGAGCTTGAGGAAGGTGACGCCGAACTTCGCCTTCTCCGACGCGATGCGAATATCGCCCAGACACACCACATCGCATCCCAAGCCAATGGCCGCGCCATTGACCGCCGCGATGACGGGCACGCGAATGCCATAAAGCGCGCGCAGCATCTGGTGGATATTGTCGCGATAGCCGTCGGAAATCGCGGGCGGTGAGCCGCCAAACGTGCCCGACTTGTCGCGCATCGCCTTGATATCGCCGCCTGCGCTGAACGCCCGCCCCGCGCCGGTCAGGATCACACAGCGTGTATCGAGGTCGCGATTGATGGCATCGCAAGCCGCGCGAAATTCGTCCCCGTCGCCCGGAGCGCCAAGCGGGTTCATAGTCTCGGCGCGGTCAATGGTGAGCGTGGTGACAGGGCCGTCGCGGGTGATCTGCAGGAAGGGCATCAGCGATCCTAGCCGTAGGTCAAGCAATCGAATGACAGCATTACGACCAGAAAATCGAATTGCCAAATCATAAACAGCGCCTTATAAGGCGTTCACGTGATTTGGAGAGCTTTGTTTTGAAAACGATCGAAATTGGCATTGCAGTCCACAAAGCTATCGAAAACGCGCGCCGCTCTTTTGATCAGACCGAGGATGAGATCTTGCAGGACCTTTTGAGCGCTCCGCGGCAAGAGTCTTCCCAAGGCTCGGCTGACCCCAGTAGCGAAAGCGTCGCGTCCCTGATTGAGGCACCGATAGCAGTCGGGAGTCGTTCAACCGGAAACTGGTCGACAAAGGTGGGGCGCCGCTTGTTTGCCGCTCAAAATCTCAGGGAAGCCTACATTACTGCGATCAACGCATTGCATGAGGCTGACTCGAGTTTTCTCTCAAAATTTTCGGAAGAAGGCAATGATCGGAGACGGTTTGTCGCCCGCGAACCCGAAGCGCTCTACCCGCATTCAAGACATCTCGCGCAGCCACATCGCAACAACTGGCACAGGATTGATGATTGGTATGTCGACCTGAATGTGAGCCGCGATCAGGTTGCCAAGCGCATCCGGCGCGCGGCCACACTTACGGGCCGTCGCTACGGCAGCAACGTTGTCATCAAAGACGGCTTCGCACAGATTTAGCGCCTTATAAGGAGCTTTCGAGCATTTGAAGCGGTCCAACTAAGGAGGTTAGGTGCACCTCTTAGACCGACTAAGCCGTCGCTTCTTCCACACTTGCGCTGTTGTGCTTCAGCGCCTTCAGCACGGTATCGACTACATTCGCCGCATCAAGCCCCGCTTCCTCATATTGCTTTTCGGGCGAGTCCTGATCGATGAAGGTGTCGGGCAGGCGCATGGTGCGCACTTTCAGGCCCGCATCTGTTAGCCCTTCATCGGTCGCATAGGTCAGCACATGCGCGCCCAGTCCGCCGATTGCGCCTTCCTCGATGGTCAGCACAACCTCGTGGCTGCGCATCAGCTTCGCGATCAGCTCCTCGTCGAGCGGCTTGGCAAAGCGCATGTCAGCAACGGTGGTCGAAAGCCCCTTGGCTTCGAGCTGGTCAGCGGCTTTCTTTGCTTCTTCGAGCCGCGCGCCGAGCGAGAGGATCGCAACCTTGGAGCCCTCGCGCACGATCCGGCCCTTGCCGATTTCGAGCTTCACCGGAACCTCGGGCAAAGGCACGCCGGTGCCTGACCCGCGCGGATAGCGGAACGCGATGGGCCCCTCGTCATATTCGGCCGCGGTGTAGGTCATATTGACCAGCTCGGCCTCGTCCGCCGCCGCCATCACGACCATATTGGGCAGTGTGGCAAGATAGGTGATGTCGAACGATCCGGCATGGGTGCAGCCATCCGCCCCGACCAGCCCCGCACGGTCAATCGCGAAACGCACCGGCAGGTTCTGAATCGCGACATCGTGGACCACCTGGTCATAGGCGCGTTGCAGGAAGGTCGAATAGATCGCCGCGAACGGACGCATTCCTTCGGCGGCCAGGCCAGCGGCGAAAGTCACGCCGTGCTGTTCGGCGATGCCCACGTCAAAGCTGCGGTCAGGATGTGCCTTGGCAAAGCGGTCCACGCCGGTGCCCGACGGCATCGCAGCGGTGATTGCGCAGATGCGCGGATCGGTCTCGGCCAGCTTCGCAAGCGTATCGCCAAAGACGTTCTGATAAGCGGGAGGGCCAGCCGCGCCCTTCTTCTTCTCGCCCGTGATAACGTCGAATTTGGGCACGCCGTGATATTTGTCGGCGCTCTCCTCGGCGAATTTGTAGCCCTTGCCCTTGGTCGTCACGACATGGATCAGCACCGGCCCTTCGGACGTGTCGCGGACATTTTCCAGCACGGGGAGCAGGTGGTCGAGATTGTGCCCGTCAATCGGCCCGACATAGTAAAAGCCCAGCTCTTCAAAGAGAGTTCCGCCCGTGACCATGCCGCGCGTATATTCCTCAGCCTTGCCGATGGCTTCGTGCATCCGGCGGCTCATCTTCTTCACCGCTCGGCTCGCAAGGCTGCGCAGGCCGAGATATTCGCTCGAAGAAACCATGCGCGCGAGATAGGCCGACAGCCCGCCCACCGGCGGCGCGATCGACATGTCGTTGTCATTTAGGATGACGACCAGCCGGTTGCCCGCCTGCGCCGCATTGTTCATCGCTTCATAGGCCATGCCAGCGCTCATCGCGCCGTCGCCAATCACAGCGATGCCGCGTCCTGGCCTGTCCTGAAGCTTGTTGGCCATCGCAAAGCCGAGCGCTGCGGAGATCGAGGTTGAGCTGTGAGCTGCGCCAAACGGATCGTATTCGCTCTCCGCCCGCTTGGTAAAACCAGAGAGGCCGCCGCCTTGGCGCAAAGTGCGGATGCGGTCACGTCGCCCGGTGATGATTTTGTGCGGGTAGCATTGGTGACCCACATCCCAGACCAGCTTGTCGTCCGGCGTGTTGAAGACATAGTGGATCGCAACGGTCAACTCGACCACGCCCAAGCCAGAGCCCAGATGGCCTCCGGACGTGCTGACTGCGTCAATCATTTCAGCGCGCAGCTCATCGGACAATTGCCGCAGCTGTTCGGGCTTTAGCTGGCGAAGCTCGTCAGGCGTTGGCACCTGATCGAGAAGCGGTGTTTCAAGGTCTCGACTCATAGAGAATTGCTCTACACTGCAATATCGAGCCTGTCGATGAACGCTTTACCGATGGTGAAGAACGCTTCAGCCCCAATGTGTGAACCAGATCGAACAGTGAGGGCGTCAATCGGTGCTTACATGCAATCCGTGCAATCAAGCGCAGGTTTCACAAAGACCGCGAATCTCGAGCACCGGGCGCTGCGCTTTGAATTTGCGGGACTCTGCGAGCGTGCGAACCGTGCGGCTGACCACATCGTCATCGATGTGAGTGGCATCGCCGCATTCATCACAGACCAGGAAAATACAATCGTGCTGGCAGCCGGGGTGGACGTTGGCGAGATAGGCGTTTGAGCTTTCCACGCGCATCGCAAGATTGTTCGTCACGAACAGATCAAGAATGCGGTAAATGCTGTTGGGCGCAACCCGTTTTCCGCGTGTTACCGAGAGATTTTCGGCAATGTCATAGGCAGAGGCAGGACGCTCCTGCCGCGCGAGTTCGGCAAAAACCGCCTCGCGCATACCAGTCCATTGTTCGCCTGATTCAATCAGACAAGCGCGCGCTGCTTCGATCAGGCTTTCGCCTGTATGCTCTTGATGACCCTTGGTGTGGGCAGTCGTATCCTCGGCCATAGGCGCGATATAGGCGCTTGAGCCTCTCGACGCCAGAGCAGTGCTTCTGCCCGCAATCAGCCGTCGCGCAAAAACCGTGGGCGATAATCGGAAGGGAACATCCGTTTGAGTGCCCGAACCTTGGGCGCATCGTGCCGGACAATGTATCCGCTGCGCGGATTTTTCACCATGTAGTCCTGATGATAGGTCTCGGCCTTGTAGAACTTGCGCGGAGATTCGATCCGCGTGACGATCGGGCGCTTCCAGACTCCAGAGCGGCCCATCTGCTTCAAATAGGCCTTTGCAACCGCGCGCTGCTCGGCATTCAAGGGCACGAGAGCGGAGCGATAATGCGAGCCGACATCGGGGCCCTGACGGTTCTTTTGTGTGGGATCAGTGGTCACCGAGAAAAAGATGCGCAGCAGCTCGTCATAGCGCACGACATAGGGGTCATAGGTGATCTTGACCGCTTCGGCGTGGTTTGTGCCGCCTTGAATGATGCGGTTGTACTTCGCGTTGGCGGCAACCCCGCCGTGATAGCCGGTGACCGCAGATTTGACGCCTTTGACATGGCTGAACACACCTTCGACGCCCCAGAAGCATCCGCCGGCGAAGATAGCGGTCTTCAGGCCAGCGCCTTCCTTGGCGATGCGCTTGGGAACAGGCGCATTAACAGCCTTAGCAGCGGCTGAATCAGCGCAGCCGGTGACGGCCAATGCGGTGGCGGCCATCGCAATCGAAAGTCGCTTGATCATTGGGCAATCTCTTCAATTGGAACGATCAGGAATTCCTCGGCCACTTCACCATGGAGCGAAAAATCAGGCGCAGGTTGTGCGGCTTGCGCGGGCGAGGAGAGGTCTGCGCTGATTCCGGTCGAACCGTCGAATGTAATCAGAGCCAGCGCGAGCGCCGTCACGACAAAGCCAATGCCGAAATTGCGAAAGAGGTCGGGGGTGAAAAGGCTCATTGGTAATCTCACTGGCTGTCTATGCCGCCCGTGTTGTCACCGCTTCCCTTGCGGCTTTGTGAATACAGGCTTCATGCGACAATTCGTTACGAAGTCGGGATTAGTTACGCATGTAACGAGAAAAAGTTGCGTCTTTGTTTTTCGCAGCCCATCCGGGCTGCGAATTCCTCGCTCACACGGCCTAAAGGCCGCGTCGCTGCGGGCGGCCGGTCGGCCTTGCGGCGGCTGCGCAGCCGTTTGGACTACGCCAATCAGGTCGGTCCCGGTTCTTGGCCACGGCAGTCATAGGGCGACTGCCCGCCCGAAGCGGGCGCGGCTTGCCGCGCGTCTAGCGAGGAAGTTCGCCCGGATGGGTGAACTCAATCATCAATGCCTGAAATGCCTCATGCCGGTGAACACCATGGCCAGACCCGCTTGGTCGGCGGCGGCGATGACTTCTTCGTCGCGGATCGAGCCGCCCGGTTGGATCACTGCCGTAGCGCCCGCTTCGGCAGCTGAGATCAGGCCATCGGCGAAGGGGAAGAACGCATCGGAAGCCACCGCGCTGCCCAAAGTGCGCGGCTTGTCCCATTCGTATGTTTCGGCGGCCTCGCGCGCTTTGATTGCCGCAATTCGCGCAGAATCGCGGCGGTTCATCTGGCCTGCGCCGATCCCGGCGGTCGCGCCGTCTTTGGCGTAGACAATCGCGTTCGATTTGACGTGCCGCGCCACCGTCCATGCGAACAGGCAGTCCTTCAATTCCTGATCGGTCGGCACGCGCTTGGTCACCACTTGAAGATCGCTTTGCGTGACCGCCCCATTGTCGCGCGACTGGATCAGCATTCCGCCTGCGATGGTCTTCATCGCAAAGCCGCCCCTCCTCGGATCAGGCAGGCTCCCGCATTCGAGCAAGCGCAGGTTCTTTTTCTTTGCAAAAATTGCGCGGGCCTCGTCGCTGACCTTGGGCGCGATCACGACCTCGGTGAAGATCGCCGCAATGGCCTCTGCCGTCGCGCCGTCCAGCTCGGTGTTGACCGCAACGATCCCGCCAAAGGCCGAAACGCTGTCGCAATGCAGCGCGCCCTCCCACGCTTCGAGCAGAGTGCCGCCCTGCGCGACGCCGCAAGGGTTTGCGTGCTTGACGATCACCACCGCAGGCTCCTGTCCGGAAAACTCCCCCGCCAGCTCCAACGCGGCATCGGCATCGTTCAGATTGTTGTAGCTGAGCGCCTTGCCTTGCAATTGCTCGGCCTGCGGGACGCCCGCGCCCCCGATGACCTGCGGCACATAGACAGCCGCCGCCTGATGCGGGTTCTCGCCATAACGCAGCTCATCCTCGCGCTGGAAAGCCAGCGGCATGGTCTGCGTAAACGGCGTCGCGCCCAGCGCCTCGGTGCCAAGCGGATGGGTGAAGGCATCACCATAGGCGAACCAGTTGGCGATGGCTGCATCATAGGCCGCCGTGCGCGCATAGGCCTTGCCCGCCATACGAATGCGGAAGGCCTCGGAAGTCGCGCCATCGCCCGTTTCCAGCTCCTCCAGCAGCGCTGAGTAATCCGCCGGGTCAGTCAGAATCGTCACAAAACCGTGGTTCTTGGCCGCCGAGCGCACCATGCTCGGCCCGCCAATATCAATATTCTCGATAATCTCGGCCCGCTCGGCGCCCTTCGCCACGGTCGCTTCGAACGGGTAGAGATTGACCACCACCAGATCGATCGCGCCGATGCCGTGTGCCTCCATCGCGGCGACGTGCTCGTCATTGTCGCGCAGGGCCAGCAATCCGCCATGGACGGTTGGGTGGAGCGTTTTCACCCGCCCATCCATCATCTCGGGAAAGCCCGTGAGGCCCGACACATCGCGCACCTCGAGACCCGCCTCGCGCAAGGTCCGCGCCGTGCCGCCCGTGCTGACAAGTTCGACCCCGCGCGCCGCCAAAGCGCTGCCAAGCTCCGCCAAACCGCTCTTGTCGGACACTGACAAAAGCGCCCGCTTGATCACTGTACCCGCCACGTGATGCCTATCCCATCTTCTTGAGCAGCCAGGAGAATTGCCCCCCGCCGCGCGATGTCAGCCCTTCGATCACCAATTGCTCGGTCGCATGCGGGCGGCCATTGCCATCGACCCACAGGCTGTCCTCGCGCTTAAGCGCGATACCGCCAGCGCCCGCACCATCGCCGCGCAGGCGGAATTGCCACAGGCGACCGTCGGGAAGCAGCAGGCTCGCGCCGCGCTTGTCCTCTGACAGATGCGCCTCAACCCCGCGCCCCAGATGGAAACGGATCGCAAAGCCAACCTTGCCGCGCTTGCCCTTGCGGGACACCGGCACAAGGATGTCGTCGCCCGCCAGTTCGGTACCGGTGCTGCTCAGCGTAAGAACACGGCTATGCGTCAACCCGAACCGCGCGGCATAGCCATCATGGCTCGCCTCGACCCGTGTCGCGTCGCGGCCCTGTTTGTGCAGCACGCGGGTTTCGGTCTCGACCAGCTCGGAACCCTTGCCCAGCTTTCCATGCAGCAGAACCGCAGTGGAATTGGCGTTGTCCAGCACAAGCGTCGAATGCGCTGCCGTCGCGCGCAAACCCTGCGCGATGCGCGCGGGAACCTGCCCTCCGGCCAGCGCTGCCCCGCCGCAATTGACGATCAAGCGCGATGGGCCATCGGACATTTCGAACGCCAGTGTCGACGCGCAACCGCAGCGTGTGTGGCGCGCGCGCGGAGGTGGGGCTGCATCGAACTGGACAATGGTCTCAGCGGCCTTGATCCGCTGAAAGCCCCAATGCTGCACATCTTTGAGCGGGCGGGTGCGCACTCCAGTGCTTTCGATAAGCGTCGCGACGCGATCCGCACTAATTGCTCCCTGCCCCTGCCAATTGCCCAGCGCACCGTCGCCATGGCGCAGCGACAAGAGTGGCGGGACCAACAATTCGCGCATCACTATCAACGCTTCGGGCGGATCCATCTCCGCCGCTTCGTAACAGGCGAGCAGATCGGTCAGCAGCGCGATGGCGTCCATTTGCGCCGCCGGACAGCGCGAGAGCACACCGCCATCTTCAGCGACGAGCTCACCCAGCGAGCGGATGAGAGCCGATTCCCCATAGAGCCTGCGCGGACGACCTTCCGGCAGCAGCAATCCCGCCGCCGTAACCGCGGCCCAGCCCGCGACCTGACCAAAGCCTGCTCCGCTTCTCAAGGTCTTGCGATCCAGCCAATTGGCAGTGGCTTCGATTGCAGACAACACGCGCGGGGGCAGGTCCTTGCCGCGCCCGGCCATAACCATCGGCGCGTGGATCAGCCATGCCAGCAAGCGCAACCCGGCATGCTCCACGGTCCAGGCGGGACCCTTGCCCGGGGTCGGATTGGCATCGAGCCAAAGCTTCGTGATCCGCTCGGCCACACCGATACAATCATTGCGCGGCGCGCTCGCTGCCAAATCAGCGAGCCAGGAAAAGCTGTGCAGCGTTCGCTCGACACCGGCGGGATGGCGCACGACCGAGTCAAAATCGACCTGCCCGATCGGCAGTTTGACGCCATTGATGAGGAAATGCCCTGCCCGCAATGCCGTCCCGGCAGAACGGTCACCGCGCAGCGGCGATTCCACCGTCGCCAACATCCGCACCGCAGCCGCTCTACGGAACGGTGCCGCAAGCGCATGACCTGGAACTCCCAGCCTGTAAGCGAGCCGGATCAAGGTTTCGCCTGCGCTCGAACGCGGCGCGATCACATCAGTCAGCGCAAGGGCGCGGGACGTATCGAGCGTTTCGTCAGCGGCTTCGGCTTTTCCGTCACGGCGCAGCGCTTCTTCGCCTTCGCCCAACGGGAATGCAGATTTGCCTTCTTCGTCGGCCAGCACGTCATCAAGTGTTGGCGCTTCGTCTCTTGTCCCGAACAATGATGACATCACGATGCCCCTTTCAGAGCAGCAATGTTCGCCGCATATTGCTCGGGCCCGCCTTTGAAGGTTGCCGATCCCGCAACCAGCACATCGGCTCCGGCATCGACACATTGGCGCGCCGTCTCGGAATTGACGCCGCCGTCGACCTGTAAGTGTATGTTGCGACCGCTCGCACCGATCATCGCGCGGATTTTCGCGATTTTTTCCAATTGCGAAGCGATAAAGCTCTGTCCGCCAAAGCCGGGATTGACGCTCATCACGAGGATGAGGTCCACCAGATCCATCAGATTATCGAGCGCTTGCACCGGTGTGCCGGGATTGAGCACCACGCCCGCTTTCTTGCCCAGAGCGCGGATCGCCTGAAGCGTGCGATGGACATGCGGCCCAGCCTCGGGATGCACTGTGATAATGTCAGCGCCGGCCTCGGCAAAAGCCTCGATATAAGGGTCAACAGGCGCGATCATCAGATGGACGTCAAAGGGCTTATCGGAGTGCGGGCGTAATGCCTTCACCACCGCCGGGCCGATCGTGATGTTGGGCACGAAATGGCCATCCATAACATCAATGTGGATCCAGTCGGCACCCGCTGCGTCGACCGCGCGCACTTCTTCACCCAGCCGGGCAAAGTCGGCGGACAGTATCGAAGGGGAGATCAATGGTGTTGGCATCAACGCTCGTCGCGCCTCTATCGCGGTGGAAATGCAATACGCCGCGCGCGAATCGCCCCACAAGCGCTTACGAGAGCGTTTTCCACCGCGCAGGTGGGTGCCTACCAATGGCTTTGCGTCGGCCTGAGCAGCACCGGCCTTCGCCAGTTCAGGCCAAATTCAGCGCACTTGCACCATCACCGATGCCAATTTGAGGCTTGTATGTGGGCGTTTCCGGACAACCACTTGCAGCAGCTTTGGACGACTTAACAAAGAGACGACGAACATGAAAACCAGTTCAAAGGGGCCCATAGCGGCAGGATTGGGGGCGTTGGCACTGCTCGCAGGAAGCGGAGCCGTAATGACCCCGTCGCTCTCGGCCCAGTCGGGTTATGCGAATGTAATTTCGAACAATATGAGCCGCTGCGCTCCGGGAAAAGGCCCCGCTGTGCGCCTCACGATCAGCGGCCTGCGGAACGGAAACGGCAATCTTTACGTGCGCACCTATAAGGCGACGAGCCGCGATTGGCTCAAGGCGAAACGCTATCTGACGCGGGTCAACGCTCGACCGCGCAAGGGAACTACCGTCGTGTGTGTCCCAATTCCCGCCGAGGGCAATTATGCCATTGCGGTCCAGCATGACATCAACGGCAACCAAAAGACCGATTTCACGATCGACGGCGGCGGCATCTCTAACAATGTCAAGATCGGCCGCTTTCTCGGCATTCCACGTCCGCCCTCGGTCAAGAAAGCCGCGTTCAGGGTCGGTTCGGGTGTCCGCAGGCTCTCGATTTCGGTGTTGTATCCGTAACAGAACTCAAACACCGGGATGTTGAGGCTCAGTCCCCGGATTGGCCAAGGCCAAGCCAATAAGATAAATCACAAAAACTTGCGCAAACAGCACAATCCCTAAGGTTCGTGTTAACCATATCGGCCTATCCCATATTCACGGGAGCGCTAAAGGTCGATGCAAACGCTGATTTTGGGACTGGTGACGCCATTGATGGCGCTGTTCTTCGCAGCGGCATTTGTCACGCTCTGGCGGGTTGGGCGCATGAAGCGTCACGTGCTCGGTTTCGGCATCGCTTTTGCCCTGTCTGCAGTCGGATATCTGGTCACGCATTTCGCGCCAGCAGACGCGATCTATACGTTCCATACGACGCAATTCTTCTACAGCATGGGCTCTATCGTGATGATAGCCTCGGTCTGCGAGCGCGCGGGCCAGCGCCTGCATCTGGGCAGCATGGTCTTTGTCTACGGTGTCACAGCGTTCGTTCTGGCCCTCGCGATGAGCTTCACCAATGACGTCGATCCGCGCCTGATCATCGTCAATATGGGCTATGGTGTGATGTTTGCGATGGGTGTGACTACGCTGCTCACCGCGCGTCGCCGCGACATTATCGACATGGCGATAATCGCGGTGATGGTTTTTCAAGCGACCGACTTCCTCGTTAGGCCAAGCCTGACTTTGCTGTTCGAGCAGTCAATCCCGGCCGAGGTCTATCGGGAGTCAGTCTATTACTCGCTGATCGGTCTGATCCTGTCCGTAAAGGGCATTATCACCGCACTCGTCCTGATCGGAGCGACAATCGCGGAATGGACCAAGACGCTGCGTGAGGCGAGCGAGCGAGATCTATTGACTGGTTTGCTCAATCGTGGCGCGTTCGAGCAGTCCATGCGCAGCCTCCTTCCGCGTGCCCAGACCGAGGGCCGCCCGCTAACCTTGGTCGTTACCGATATCGACCACTTCAAACAGGTGAATGACATCTGGGGCCATCAGTCGGGCGATCTCGCTCTGTCACGCTTTGGCGAACTCCTGCGCGAAATGGTTCGCGACAGCGACGTGGCGGGCCGGATTGGCGGGGAAGAGTTTTGTATCGCAGTCTGGAACTGCGAAAGCGAACCGGCCGAACGTCTGGCCGAACGTATCAGGCAGGCCTTTGCGCGCATCGAGCACGAAGGTCTCAACAACGACATCCGCCTGACCGCGAGCTTCGGCGTGGCCACCGCCCGCGAAGGCGAGACCTATGAGCGCCTGTTCGCCCGAGCCGATACAGCGCTTTACCGCGCCAAGTCGCGCGGGCGGGACCGGGTCGAAAATGCCGAGCGGCAGCGGGTCGATGACGTGGCAGCAAATTCTGATTCCGAACAGGCGGAAATCGAAATGAAACGGGTGGCGGAGAGCTGATCGACCGCCAGGCGGACGACAATAGGCACCTCACACAGCCATAAAGCCGCTGGCGATGACAGACGCGCCCATCACGACAAAGCAACCGGTCACAACCTCGAAGCCGCGCCGGATGGGCAATCGTCCGGTCAGCATCAGCGCGCCAACAAAAGCAACGGCCAAGACACACAAGCCGATCGCGATATTGCCGAACAGCAGGTTGTCGATGAAACCGATTGCACTTTTGATAGGGCCGCTTCCCGACGCCTCGAACAGACTGGACTGCGCTGCGCTGGCAATGGTTGGGATCATGGCCGCAGTCATTCCGCAACCAGCACCTGAGTGACCCGCCGCTTGCCCTGGTGCCGTTGAAGCTGAACAAAAACGTCAACGCTTTCCATGACGTAGTGTCGCACATCGTCGCGCCCGAGCTTTGAGCCGGCTTGCAGAACAAGCAGAGCCAATTGTTCAATCGCGCGGTGGGGCGTGTCGGCATGCACCGTCGTCATTGAGCCCGGATGCCCGGTGTTGACTGCACGCAGGAATGTAAACGCTTCAACGCCGCGCAATTCGCCAAGGATGATCCGGTCGGGCCGCATGCGCAGCGCAGCGATCAACAGATCTTCGACCGAGAGGTTTGCCTCACTCAATTCGCCACGCGCCGCGATCAGGCCGATAGCATTTTCATGGCGCAGCTGCAGTTCGGCGGTGTCCTCGATCAGGATCAGGCGCTCCTCTTGCGGTATCTCCGCAAGCAGCGAATTCAGGAACGTCGTCTTGCCCGTTGAAGTGCCACCAGAGACAAGAATATTGCGCCGCTTGCGCACCGCATCGCCGAGATATTCCGCTGCCTCGCGCCCGACCAAGGCTCGAAACTCGCGATCCTTGTTTAGAACGGCGTCTTCGTCGGCGATCTGCTCGAATGCGTCATTCGCAACCCAGTCTGAAAGCAGAAGGTCCGCCGATACATGTTTGCGAATGGCGAAAACGTGCCCTGTTCGCGTGGCAGGAGGCGCGACAACCTGAACACGCGATCCATCCGGTAGGGTGGCGGCCAGAAGTGGATGCGCACGGCTGATCCCCTGAGAAGAATCGGCTGCAATCTGCTTGGCCAGGCGTTCGAGCAGCTTTTCATCAAGTCCGGACTCTTCAATCCGCTCGACCCCGCCCCCAAGGCTCTCCACCCAAAGTTCGCCCGGACGGTTGATCCAGATATCGGTCACGTCGTCGCGCCTCAACACCGGGGTTAGCGGCGCGAGGAAGCTATCGAGATAATATCCCGCTTCGGCAAAGCTCATGGGCGGACACTCACGAATCCACGCTCGAAAAATCGAGGTCGCGCGCCACGAAGACCGAGACGCTGGTCCCGTGTTTGACTTTGAGCGAGCGTTGAATCGTCTGTTCTTCGCTGACGCGTACATTCTGAGTGCTGCCGGGCAGTGCGACGATCACTCCGTCCGTGGCTTGGCTGGCGGCGAGCCCGACGCCTACATCGAGCACGGTTTGCAACAAGGCATTGCCAAAGCGCTGGAAGAACTTGCTGTCGACCTTTCCGCGTACGCCGGCGCGCCCCAGCGGGTCAGATGATGGGGAATCCAGCGCGATTGTCACACCATCTGGGCGGATAAGCCGGGTCCACTGCACCAGCGCTCGGTTCTGCCCGGGCCTGAGGTCGGCGTTGTACTCGCCATAAAGCCGGCTGCCTCGCGGGATAAGCACGCGGGTGCCGTCAAAGCCCAGAACATCGCGTTGCACCAGCGCCCTTGCACCGCCTGCGCGGGTCGAATCCAGCGCGGTTTCGAGCACAGCAAGGATGACGGTCCCCTGGGGAATGGTCAGCGAAGGATTGGCAAGGCGCTTGGCCGTAACACGAAGACCATTGCTCGCAACCGGAGCCGGAGTCTCGGCAGCAGGCAGCGGCGCTCGGTTCTCGAACACAACGCTTGAACGCGGCGGTTCGGGCAGGAATTCGGGCATTTGCGGGGGCGGGATCGCAGGAAGCTCGGACGCTCTTTCGGTGACTTGTGTCAGGCGAACGGGCGGCAGATTGGCGGGAGCAGGAGTTAGACCTATTGGCGCCGGACTAGCCGCCACCACCCTCTCTTCGGCAGCCTCAAGAAACCGGTCCGGAACGCTCAAGGGCTCCGGAGAAGAAATGCGACCCGCAGCGCTGCCCGCGGTTTGCGCGGTTGCCGGCGCATCGCTCGCCTGACGCGAAGAATTGAGCGCGTTGAACAACACCGCACCGCCGATCACCAGCAGTGCGATGAAGCCGTAAATCCCCCAATTGCTTTGCGATCCGGTGGCGATGACTGGCCTGATATCGTTGGGTTCGCGCTCGGCGATCGTGTCGTCACTCATCGCGTGCATCCTCCCGTTTGTTGCGCCGCGCGGTCGCCTTTTCCTTGTCTATGCGAAAGACGAGTTCTTTATGGACCCGGTCGATCACAAATCGGTCGCCGCGCATATATCCATCGACGACTTCCTCATCGCCTGTCGCACCGATTGCGAAAACCGCCGGGAGCGATTGTCCGGGCGCATATCGAATGACAGTCTTGGTCCCGTTATCCTTGATCGAGGCGGGCCGCACCGATTTGTCTCCGCGCAACCGATAGGACCAGTTGAGGCCTTCGATCGGAATGACATCTGAAACGGGTTGCGGAGGAGTGAACTGGGGCTCTTCGCCACCATATTGCAGTCGCACCATATAGGCGCCCAGCAATCCTTCGCCGACTTCAAGGCCAAACTGATAGGTCCGCAGATTGGTCTCAACCGAAAGCTCGGCAGCTTCGGCTCCAGTGCGCGGTTTGGCTTGGAACGTGTCGGTTTCGGCGGAAACGCTGATATCCCACAACGCATTGCCGGTCAGAACCACGCGCGTGATTGTCTCGCCCGGCTCCAGCATCACCGTGAGTGCGGTTTCGGGCAGGGCCATGAGTTTGATCGATTGCCCGTCCTGCCAAACAGCGGTTTGAATGCGCGGGCTTTCCTGGCTTGGCATAGGGAATATTTGCGCCGCTACGGGGGAGCATATGCCAAGCATCAAAGAAGCTGCCGCAAGACGGATCATGGTTGCTGCTCCGCCGTCTCTGGCTGAGTGGGTTGCGGCACTGGCTGGGCGTCTTCGACCGGTAAATTTCTGCGCGAACGGGCCGGCCGCTCGGCGCGCGATGTTTGCGTCGGATTGGCCACACCGTTGACGATGTTCTCTTCCGGCAGGGTCTCCGCATCGCGTCGATAGCTTGTCACCTGAAAGCCCAACGGATTGATATAGCGGTCTTCCTCGCTCATTTCGGCGGCGCTGAATTCATAGCTGATAATGGCAACCCAATGCTGGCTGGGTTGAGGCTCCGCCCCCGGGTCCTGCTGAGTCGTAGTGAACCGAACCATCGCGCGTCCCTTGGCGAGGTTCGAGACGCTTTTTACTTCGGTTCTGAGCACAGAGCGATTGGGCAGATATGACAGCGGACTTAGCGGATTGCTCGCTTCCATTCGCGCGGCGTATTGCCGCGTCGCCGAATTGTCCGACCACAACGAAACCTTGCGATAATCGTCTTGCAGGCTGTCGGTTGTGAAGCTCTCGCGCGCGGTCACATACTGGACCAGAAATGACCGTTCAAGCGCGGCATCGGGGGTAACCTGTTGCGCGTCGAGCGGGGCGAGTTCCTCGACATTGCCGGTCTGGCGATCCACCAGCAAAGTATACGGTTCGACCGTCTTCAGCGGGATCAGAAACACCAGCGCAACCGCTTCCAGCAAAGCAATCAGGGCGGCGATAATCGCCACCGTCCATGCCCGACGGTTCGACCGTTCGAGATCGTCAGTGACGCTTTCGACCCAACTCACCGAAACGGGCCGCTCGTCCAATTCGTAATCATCGTCCATCATGACAATCCATCGCGCAGGCGCGTCGTTCGTGAAGTTCGGATAGCGGGGCGACGATAGGAGCTGCCAAGCCGCGGCGGTTCATTGCTGATAGGTCCGCCAGCCTGCACACTGGCCCCCTGTCTGGTAGACGAGTTTGTAATGCGAGTGGTTGACGCATTCTGTTCGCGCCTGATCGAATTTTCGATTGTATTGCTGATCCTCTCCGCGCGGATAGTCTGCGCAGCGGATTGCTCGGCTGGGCCTGCGACTGCGGGCTGCATCTGATTATTGGTCAAACGCCATTCGGGGAAATCGGGCAGCGTCAGCCAGCCGCGATTGAACACAATCTTGGCCATGAACCAGATCATCACAAGCTGCGCGATGGCAAAGGCGAGCATTATCGCGAATATTTCTGTCGGCGCGGATGGGATGGCATACCCCAACCCGCGCACATTGATCGCATCGGCCAGCCAGGGCTCGATCACAGCAAGCTGGACGCTCAGCATAATCGTCGCGCCGATTGACCCGGCGAATGTGAGGACCAGACCCTTTAGCCAGCCGGCAAATATGCCGCGCGACTGGGTGAAGAAATACAGCCCCGCCACAATCGGCGTCAACGCGAGCAGCACGCCCGCCACAACCCTAAGCAAAGCAAGCGTCCCGATAACACTGGCCAAATAGAGCAATCGGGCCGAGGCGAAGGCGGAGTCGTCCTGCAGCGGCGTTCCCGCCAAATTTGTGCCCGGCCGCTGCTGGCCGATAAACTGGCTCGAATTTCGCCCCGTACCCAGCTCGATCAACCGAACCATATCGCTATCCGCCTCCTGCAGCCTTTCGGCAAAGGCATCGCCATCGGAATTGGCGCTGCTGGTCTGGATGACGCTTGCGATTTCAGCGGGGCCTTTGAGCGTTACGTCATAGATGACGGTGCGGACAGCGGGCCACGAAAACGCCAGCGTCAGGACAATTCCGATCTTGAGCACATCGAACACAATGTCGCGCGCGCCCGGCGGCGGGCCGAACAGCAAACGGATGCCGAAAAACGCGATGAACAGCGTCAGCAGTCCTGCCACCAGTGTCGATGCTGTCGATCCGGGTTGACCAAGCGCCTGATAGCCATAGCTGCCGATCACCTGAGCCTGACAGTCAATGTGGGCGAGCGCCCGCAACAGAAAGTCATCACCCGTGATGATCCGCGGACAAACCATTACGCAGCCCGCTCCAGCAGCAGATGCAGCCAGTTCGCAGGGTCAGAGCCGGTCCGTTCGACCAGCTCGTCAAACAGCCGGACAGTGCCTTCACGGCCCGAAAGGATGGTGAGCAGCTCTTTTTCGCCCGAGAGATCAAGGCGCGCGACAACACTGTCGCGACCATGCTTGATCAGAAAACAATGCGAGGTATCAGGCAGGGTGCGCACCAATTCGAATTCGTGGCGGCTGAGGCCGAACCCGTTGATATAGTCCTCGGCGCGGGCCTTGGGGTTGATCATGAATATCTGCGTCGCGGCCTGCTCGATAATGGCGCTCGAGATCTTGCTTTCCAACGCATCCTGCGCGCTTTGGGTGGCAAAGCCGACCACGCCGTTGCGCTTGCGGATGGTCTTCTCCCAATCCTTGATGCGCTGGACAAACACTTCATCGTCGAGCGCTTTCCAGCCTTCATCAATAACGATGATCGAAGGCGTCCCGTCGAGCCTTTCGTCAACGCGATGGAAGAAATAGAACATGACCGGCGTGCGCGCGACCGGATCATCGAGGATCGATGTCATATCGAAGCCGACTGTCTGAGCCGAAAGATCGGTCTGGTCTTCCTCGTTATCGAACAGCCATGCCCGATCACCGTCTCCCCACCACGGCTTCAACCGCGAATAGAGATCGTCCGCATTCGGCATGGCGCCCCCGCGGAATAGCTCGACAAGATAACGCAGCCGACGCTTTTCCAGCGGCTGCTGGTAGTTGGAGTCAATAGCATCACGGATTTGGTCCAACTCCGCATTGTCACAGCCACCGGCCAAGAGGGTCAGCCAGTTCACCAGGAACTGCCGGTTGGTGGCGGTGTCGAGCAGCTGCAGCGGGTTCAGTCCCGAGGGTGCCTCTGGATGGAGCCGGTCGTATTGCCCGCCGATTGCTCGGATAAACAGCTCGGCCCCGCGGTCTTTGTCAAAAAAGATCGTGCGCGGGTTAAACCGCTGGGCTTGAGCCAGCAGGAAGTTCATCACCACGGTTTTGCCCGAACCTGACGGCCCGATCACCGTGAAATTGCCCAAGTCTTGTTGGTGGAAGTTGAAAAAGTATGGGCCCGCCGCCGTGGTCTCAAACAGCGTGACCGCTTCGCCCCAATGGTTGCCATGCGACTTGCCGACGGGGAAATTGTGAAGGCTGGCCAGGCCGGCGAAATTGGTGGTCGAGACCATTCCGCGCCGCCCGATATAACGGAAATTGCCAGGGAACTGCGCCCAGAATGTCGGCTCGAGCGCAATATCCTCTCGCACTGCATTGATGCCCAGATCAGCGAGCAGCGCCACGACCTCCGCAACCTGATCTTCCAGATCGGCAAGATCGTCAGCATGCACTGCAATCGTGGTGTGGTGTTCGCCGAAACCGGCCCTGCCCGCGGCCACTTCGTCCTTCGCCACCGATAACTCATCGCGCAGCGAAACGGCTTCGTCCTCGGCCGAGCGCATCCGCCTGAGCGCGAGGTTCATTCTGCCAAGCGCCTGCCCCCGCTCAACCATCGCAAAACTCTGCGTGACATGAAGTTCGAACGGAAGACGGTACAGCTCGTCAAACATGCCCGGAAAGGTCGAGCCCGGATAATCCTTGATCGAGATCATCGCGATAAAACGGCGGTTGAGCTGCCCGGTAGCGCCAAGCTCGATACAGTCCTGCCCAAAGCTGACGCGCCGCGACGGGATGTAATGGCCCAGGTCGCCATGCGGAACCGCCACCGGGCTCATATCGGCGTTGAACAGGCAGGACAGGAACTCCAGCGGTTCCGAACGTTCACCGTGGTTGGTCTCATACACGCTGAGCAAGCGGGGAGAGTAGGAGCTAAGCGACGCCATCAGCGCTTCGCGAGCGCGGTCCAGCGCGTGCTTCTCGGCAGCGATATAGCCGTCGCCCAACTGTGAACTGCGCGAGAACCAGCCGCGCAACCGGTCCGCAATCCCGACACGACCCTGCAATGGACGGCGAACGATTGTGACAAAGAGCTCGTTCACAAACAGCTGCTTTGCGCCCAGCTTGTTCTGCCACTTCTCATCAAGCTTGGCGGAGAAATCATCAGCGGTAACCCGGGAGAGTGAAGCCTCCGCGCGCCGCCTGACCACATGGTGATAGACGGCAAATCGCGAGCTTCCCAAAGAGCGCAACATCGCATCGCGCAGGCCGGCGCGGTAATTCAACTCATCGCTGTCAGCGGTTTCGAACAGCAGCCCTTCGACCCGAATGGTCTGTATCAGCAAACCGTCGCGCGTCTGGATTGTCGTGTCATCGACATGCCGGGCATAGGGGAGATGGTCTCCCGCCGCCGCTTCATTCGCCGCAGTGTTAGGCTTTCGGGTCAAGGGCGGTAGGAATTGCATTTCCAAATCGCATAATTCTTGACCCGCGGACAATTGCGCACCCGCGTAATCCAAAGATCGAATATCCGAGGCTCATGAAGGCATGCCAGCATGCCGATCAAATGGATCGCCACCGCAATAAGCGGCACCCACCAGGCGCGAAAGATCAGAAACAGCTCAACCGCGATCACCGCGTTGATGACGAAGAACGTGTAAGTCACACCCGCAAACATTTGCGGCCGCGTGAGCGCGACAAACAGCGTGTCTCGGCGAATCTCGTCCATCAGGGCCCTTTTAGTCTCGCGCAGGAGAATTTTGGCGACGCAGACAAGGGGCGACCCTCCCTCATATGCGACGGTCAAGAGCGATTCAGCTCTCGGACTTCCCCCACATTGCAAAGCCATAACCAAGTTGAACGCCTCGCGCCACAAAAGATGCGCCACGCTGCCTAACACTGTGCCATTTTGAGCTAATTGCGTGGTTCGGGAGACCGGCCAATGCGAGCACTAAAACTGGCGCACCCGAGAGGAAAGGAAGTGCGTCAATTTCTGATTCCTTAAGTTACTGATATTTATGGGATCGACATATCACGTGGAACACCCGTATGTAACACAATTGTGGTACAAAAAGAGCGAATAAGGCCTGGCTGAAGGCTTTGAGGTCTCGAAATGGAAGAAGCAACCAGCTCTGGGAAGCGTACCACATCCATTGGGGACACAACTTGAACCTGGCTATTAGGAATCCAATGTCACGAGAAACGCTGGGCCTACGAACTCCCGTGGCTTGTCATCGTTTGTCATAAATACGGGCCGATAAACTCCTGGCCCTCCCAGGCTTTCGATATTCACATGCAGTGCCAGAAGGTCAGGGCCGCTGTAGCGAACCGTTTGCTCCATGATCCTCTGATCAGTCGAGAAATCGCTTTCACTGATTTCAACAGCGTCCCTGCCAGCAACCGCCCTTTGAAAAAACAATGACCCATCTAGCTCATTAGATGGGCCCTCGAGCGTCAGCGCAATCTCGAACGGAGCCTTGCTGGCTAAAATTAAGTCGGAAACCGTCATTACAACGCGGGTTTCGGGATCCATCGGCAAGATGCCATCTGCATTGAAAATGTCTTGCAGCGCGGAACGCGTATCCCGCGAATCAATCAATGACATGTGGTTCTTGTCCACGAACCTAATCTGATGGTTCTCTAAAATTGACCCTTGCAGGTTTACCGTCCCGTCTCCTCCATCTTTTGTGGCGACCGGAAAAACTCTGCGACCTTGCAGTAGGAAATGGGTCACCGTCTTAAGTCGGTTTCCAACAAACAGAAACCGTCGCGGCCCAGGGCGCGGAGCAGCAATCTCTCTCAGCGTTTGCCTACTTGCAGCTAAAGTCTGCTCATTCAAACCCAATAGAGCCGCAATTGTGGGATCCCACAATTCTCTCGGATTGAGCCGTGTGTCTTGAGCGCCGCTTTCCCAAAATGGACTGGATCCGGGCTGTGGGAAGAGATCATAGAGTCCGCGCAACGCTGGATCATTGGCAAGTCTGGAACTCTGCTCACTGTTCAGGAACTTGGCGGTCTCAAGCCCAATGGCCCCAGCGAGCGCAACAGGAGCGCCTCTGTGCGGACTTCCGAAAGTCAAGAATGTCTCGACGTTCTCAACGCCATCTGAGACGCCATAAGCGCCACTGTCGAGGAAGTATCTAGCAACGAGACCGCCCATACTGTGGGCTGCAATATGGATCCTAACATCGTCACCATGGAGTGCGATGGCTCGCTTGATTGCGCTTGCTACGGCTTGAGCCCCATGAACAATTGATTTTCGCCAATCATACGGCGCAAGAATGAGCGTGGCATGGGAACTGTTCAATTCGAACATCGGCAAGCCGGTGTCGCGTGATTTGAGGCTTTCGAATGCGCTAATCCAACTGCCGTAAACGTCAACAAAACCAACAGCGCTACGCATGATGTTCTTTGCGAAGAGATTCTCCTTCAGGAGCCTTTCGAATTTCTCTTCGCTGAAACCAAAGACCGCATCTTTCAGGCTACCTGGCCATACTCGACCGTCTCCATCCCAAAGCTCGGAACCCATCAAGCCCGGTACGAAGATTAGAACCTCTCTCAACGCTTATAGTCTCTCAATAAATCTAGGCAGGTATTCGCATCATCTAGTTCGTCCGGTGAAAGTCTTGCCTGACAGTGGCTGCAGAGTTCCATTTTTCGAATAGATTGAATCAAGCCTTCCCTATCTCGGTTGAAGTCCATCGGACATGAGCGAGTCTCTTCGTGGTACTTCAGGCCGAACTGGCTCGTCCAAATCGCAGCCAATGCCATCATGGTAACAGCCGCCTCAAAGGGCCGGTTTGCCTTTCGGGCGAATTCCCTCACATCACTGACAGAGATCACAATCTCAGTACCATAGCCTATGGAAAAATAGTTCCATATCAGCCCGGAACTGCCCCTCGTATTGCCAATACTTGCAAGGGGCTGCCTCACAAATGCCACTAAGTGATCGACTCCGACATCTGCCCTAGTTTCGCGAAGCAATGGGAAAAAATCATCGATGAGCACGTTGTCTTTGACTTCGTCTTGCTCCTCAGATGAGAGGGCGTAGTTGCGCAGAACTGTTTCATCGATATGCCCCAAACCCGTAGGAATCCGAGCTTCGACGGGGTAAAAAGTGTACGATGACTGTCGCCTGCTCAGGAAATCAAGTGCATCAAACAATAATCCTGCACGCGCATTGATATCGAAGATTCCGATCTTCCTGCGGCGCGAGGATACCCTTGCTCTAACCCTCCTAGACCTAGCCGATTGATGGACACTAGGGTGCCGAGATACCGTATTTGCGTATAGCATGTTGGTAGGAGGCTTGATGCTCATGCGTCGCCTTCCACCGAAAACAAGTCACTGCAATCTGGCCGGCGATAAAGAACCGGCACACCCCACTCGAGGGCTGCAACATTTAGACTAGAGAACTCAACACCCATCGCTACCCTGCCCGCATTTACCGCTCTATCGATGTTACCGGTCTTCAGAAGCTCAGTGTAGAGAGCACCGCAAAATGTATGTATCGACCTGAGGGAAATTGGCAGCTGGTTAGCTACAACAGCCGGTACTCCAGCCTGGACCAGTTTCTCCGCGATGGGAATCAATGGCTCAATCTCCGTTCCGACATTACCCGTATCACATGCTGTCAAGACAATTAAGCGTGTCGACTCCGCGGCTAGGACACTATGAATATGAGCAGAAGGTACGGGGCGGCTAGTTGAGGATTGGTGCTTCGTGAATAAGAGAGAGTCGGGAGCACCATGCCCAATAAAATGGACAATGTGTGGGTCAATTCGTTGCACCTCAGCTCGCACTTGATTGGGAGCCGAAGCCTCACAGAGTTCAAATGTCATCTTAGCATCGCTCTGAGGCGTATAGGTCCCAATTTGGGCCTGCAGCATTCTCTCTGTTTCAACCCATTCGACCGCCGACTGATCTGTAGGACTCGAAACAACTAAAAGCACCCTGATACCGGCTCCCAGAGAAAGGGCCTCTAATGGGCGATACTGGGTCGCCTCGACGAGCCTACAGACTGTCCGTGCGCGGTGAGGAGCACATCTAACGTCTGGCCAAAGCAGAAACTCCCATGGGATCGACTTAAGGATGGGATCCTTCGCACAAATTGCCAACTCTACATCGCATCCATTGGCTGCGGCCTCATACAGCTGACGCACGGAACCATTGAACACAATTTGGGCGAGCTGGTCGCCAATCGCTTCGAGCTCATCCTGTGTCAGTTTTTCACTGCCGCGTAGGCAATCTTCAATCTTTTGACGCAATTCCGCGAGAGCCGAAAGGCTTACCGTTGGCTCCGGTGACGCCAGCGCTATGTTAAAACGTGATCGAGCAGAATGGAGCAGCTGATCCGGCTCTCCGCGGTGCAAAACAAGCTCAATTGGAGAACAAGCAGCCAAAACCAGCTCCTAAGAATTCAGCCATAAGTATCTAGCTGGGTTTCAGCAGGCTCAGCTGAGCGCCATTCTCCCACGAACCTTTTCATAGTATTGCTGATGTTGCCCCACTAGTATTGGTTCCAGATTGGCAGAACTATTGTCACCGTCAACTGCAAAATCCCAAGCCGCAACGAGGCCTGGACAATCTAGGATCAATTGACTTTCCCAATATCCTGACCCAGTTGCATCAATAACAGTATGAGCCCTGACGGCACGATCAGAGGGATCGAGCGCAATTGCCTCGGCGGTATAGGCAAACTCTGTCACCCAAACATATTTCGGAAAATCACGCTCCAGAAGCGCGCCTTTTAACGCTGGAGCTACCGTATTTCGCAGCATGCGCGCCTTGTATTTCCAGCCGAAAGTCAGATACGTGCGTGATAGCAAGTTTCCGCCTTGGAGGCTTGTGTAGAATGCTCTTTCCGGCGGCCAAGAACTTTTGTCCTCTTGTTCCAAGTGTTCTGACAGAACTGGCAGCTCGGCCGCCGCTCGCCGCAGCAAACGCACTGCAGTTTCTTCTGCCTTCTCGGCTGGCATGAAGACCTTGTTTGGCAGTGGAACGATTATAAACTTCAGATGCTGCTCTAGATTATACCAGTCGGCAGACGCTCCTGCACTCCAGATGGGCATCTGCCGGTAAGGACCGCCACAATCATCCATCACCATGAAATGTGAGCAAAGGTCAGCTGGGTTGCAAAGGTTTGGAAGCTCATCAACGTTTGGCTGCGCCTTACGTACAGCACCGACGGCCACAACAGCATGCCCAACATCGCCATTGTCGTCATCGACACCCAAGATCACAGGAATCCCAGAATCAATGTACTGATAAATCAGATTGAACGGGTCGATCCGCCATTCTTCGCTTTTTGAATCATGTGGGGCATAGAAAACTGGATGGCGCCCCATTGACTTCAAAGCTCTCAGCATACCATCGTCGGTCAGGTGTCCAGACCCTTCAGGCAATGATTGAGTGATACTTGAGTCGGTTGGGAAAAGCGCGCTTGCCGTAATCTGTGGAAGTGCGATCCACGGGCCACCGTGCTTCAAATGGAAATGGCGCGCAGCCATCCAAATAGCGGACTGTGCACATGCGCCAGTTCTGCCATCTTGTTCAGTGTAAGGGAAACCCTCAACAAGCAACTCAGCGCCGAGAACGTGAACTTTCTCCTCGGCACGAACAAGGACACTCTCCTCAGGCCGATCGCAAAAGTGTTTGTGCGAAAAGAAACCGCGACTTATTGGCGCATGGGCCAGCGGCCTAAGAACGACGTATCCCATGTAATGCGGAGACGCGTTCTCTAATTCACTCAGTAGCTCAAGTGGATCAGTTTGGAGGGAAAGGCGCGAGAGGTCATCCGTGAAAAAATGCAGTCGGCGGCATAACTTTTTGTATGGCCGAAACAAAGTCGAGTAGAAAGAGGAGAAAGCCGCCGAAAAATCTCGGTCAACATAAGGAAACTCTACCAGCACGGATTTGCATCCTCGCTCGCTGGCCTCCTCGAATATCGAGGTCAGGACTACGGACTCACTTTCAGCCAGAGTGTTTGCCAACTCCGTCCAACCGCTCTCATCGAGAACGCGAAATGTTTTAAAGGTCGTTAGCATGACGAAGCTTCAGTTCGCCAAATTCAGCCTACACTGAACTCGCCCACTCTGCGTGCTGCAAGAACCGCATATCGTTCAAGCTTTTTGATCTCTTCGCGATCCTCAGAGGTAAGGGAGATTGACACAGTAGGTCCACTGCTTGGCGTGCAAACAGCCAGAACGTCATCGCTCTTAATGGAATTTACCGTGTTCAACTGTGCGTCCTTCTTTGTGCGCTTTCTAGCCAATCGACGCCCTCCCCAATCTGAACATGAGGAGAAGACTATCAACCAGTCGAGTCGCCAGCAAGCGCGTATGGTCAACTGGAGTTAAAAAAGCAACAAACAGAATCTTGAGACTGATCGATTGATTCGATTGCGTCATCCAAGGATTCTTTTTGGAACCCGACCAAGCAAAGTTGGTCGATCGATCTTAGGGCCCATAAGTGCTGCCCAGGTCAAAGCTAACGGCCAGAGACATCTCGCAGTTACGCGCTCTTCTAGATCAACTAGATGTGGAGACGTCGCCTGCCTTTCAAGGGCTCAGAAGACGGGCAGAGACGGAGGGAGAGTCTGTCTGTCATTCTCATAGCTCAAAACTCCAGTGTTTCTGCGGGTTTCAGGGTTCTACGTCGAGTGACTGTGTACCACGATGTGGACCAATGTGGACCTACAGATCAGCTACTGACGACGA